>QIDW01000122.1 GCA_003230435.1 Acidimicrobiia bacterium
GGCTCGGAAACGCCGACGGATACCCGCTGCACCTGATCTCGAATCAGCCGAAGACCCGTCTCCATTCGCAGTGGGACCATGGCGAGACCAGCCTGAACGGCAAGGTCGACGGCAGAGAGCGAATTGGGATGACCCCCCGGGACGCCGAGTTTCGCGGGTTGGCTCAGGGGTCCCTTGTTCGGGTGTTCAACGATCGGGGTGCATGTTTGGCATCAGTGGCGATCAGGGACGACTTGATAGACGATGTAGTCCAGCTGCCGACGGGAGCATGGTGGGACCCGGTTGAGCCCGGAGGTTTGTGCCGGTCGGGGAACCCCAATGTCCTGACACGAGATGCGGGTACATCCTCGTTGGCCCAGGGTCCCAGTGCGCAGACTTGCTTGGTTGAGGTCGAGCTGTTCGCCGGGGAAGCGCCGGTGGTTCGCGCTCACGATCACCCGATACTCCTGGCCGACTAGCCGTCTGGCAGCAGATGCCGGATGACGTCCGCGGCTTTGTACGAGTAGGGGAGGAATCGCGCCACGTCTGCCACGTCGTTGCCGGAGGTGATCAGAGTGGGCTCCCGGGCTCCCTCCCGCTGGATCTGGCCGAGTCCCACGTTGGCCATGAGGGCGCTGCACAGACATTTCCGGCTGATCGTGTCTTCGGCATCGCCGCCCTTGCGCACGTAATCGTCAACGGGCTCGGCCGGGCACCGCCAGCCGATCTTGCCGTCGTCCTTTTGGTAGGCGGTGCGGAGATACCCCAACTCACAAACCCGTGTTCTGCCTTCGTACACGTCCGAGTCCGAGAGCGTCCCTTCGAGCTGTACGACCTTGAAGGGAAAGCCCGTTGGCGACCCCACGGGGTCGGTGAAGATTCGCGCCTGGGCCTGTCGACTCAGCTCCAAAACCTGGCGCTTCAAGTCCGCGTCGAGTCCCGACTCCTCGCAATAGGCAAAAGCGGTGCCAACTTGAACACCGGCCGCACCTGAATCCAGGGCCTCGCGAACACGATCTGGATCTGCATATCCACCGGCGAGCCAGAAGGGCAGGCCGAGCTCACGAATGGCAGGGAGGTTGGGTATGTCGCGGTCTCCATAGATTGGCTCGCCGTCGTCGTTCAGCGTCAGTTTCCCTCGTGGTGGGGCGTTGTGGCCACCGGCGGTAGGGGATTCGACGACAAAACCATCGGCCGGTGTATCGATTCTGCGTGCGAGCATTGTGGCGAGGACATGCGACGACACGATGGCGAGAAACGCCGGTCGTTTCACCACGGTGCCGCCACCGTTCATCACCCTTGCGGGATCAAATCGGGTGTGAAACACGTCTTCTTCGGTCGCGTCCTTCACGTCGAGTTTCATCTCGACCGGAAGGCCATCGGCCAGGTTGTCGAGAATCGCCGGGATGGCCTTAGGTATCCCTGCGCCCATCAGCACGTAGTCGACACCGGCGAGCATTGCGCCGTAAAGAGAAGGCAATGTGGGGGCCTGTATTTTCTCGAGGTAATTGATCCCCACGGGACCGTGGTGGCCCTCTTTGGCGAGATATACCTCAGCGAAGTTGGCGGCGACGAGAAGACCCTCGAGATTCTGGGATGGCTTGTCCCTCTTCATCGATGTTTGCCTGAAACTTTGATCAGCTTGCTTGCCATCTTCCAAGAAGTAACGGGTGAGGATCCGATCCGCCACATCGGGAACGGGGAACTCAGCGAGAGCCCTTCTCATGTGCCCGCCGGGGTCCCCGAGCTGGAGGCGGCGAGCCAGTACCGCGTCCAATGCAGTACCGGAGACAACCCCGAGGTGTCCCTCTTTGGATACCGCGCGGGCGAGCCGCCAGTCCGAAATAGCCACCCCCATGCCACCCTGGATTAGAACAGGCTGGTCTCGTTTCATTACGAGCATGATAGAAGGGAGCACTCCGGTAGCTTCAGTCGGAGTCTGTCGCAGCCATTGTGGAATATGATCTCCGGGGTGTCATCAAAAAGTCCCCAGAGTGGTATTGATGCGCCGTCCGAGAGTGCCCAAGCGACCAGCCGGGACTGGAGAGGGTTGGGCGACCTGATCGACTTGGCGACCGAGCGACTGACGGCGCCGGTTGAGGGCATTCACGATGCGATCGCAGACCGGTGGTTTGGTCTCGCCGGGCGGCGGGGTGCCCCTGTGCGCAAGGTGTATCGCTCGATGACCACGCCCATCTACAGGTCGGTTCGCCTGACCGGGTCGGCTCTGGGCACGGCGGTCGGCCTGGGAGCGATCGCAGTCGCCAGCCGGAAAGAGTTGCGACCGCTGTGGAATTCCCCGCGTGGCAGCGGCATCCAAGCCGTCGTCAACGCGGTTTGGGGGGACGAGCTCGACCGTCGAGGCAGCTCAATGAGCATCGACATGGGTCTTCGTGATGTCCAAGGCGAGTTGATCGGTTTGGATGCCGACTCTCTTGCCCTGGCCTTTCCGGAGCCGTCCCCTCGCCTGGTGGTCCTGGTTCACGGCCTGGGAGAGACCGAGCGCTGCTGGCAGGGACGAGCAGCCGAAGATGGATCGGAAATCGGCTTGGCCGGCGCTCTCGCCTCCGATTCCTTCAGTCCTCTGCTGGTGCGCTACAACACAGGTCGGCATGTGTCTGACAACGGAGTTGTGTTAGCTGCGCTGCTGGATGAGATCAGTCGCGTTTGGCCTGTTTCAGTTGAGGAAGTTGCCCTGGTTGGCCATTCGATGGGTGGCCTCGTGGCGCGCAGTGCCGTGTACGCCGGTCAAGAAGCCGGGCATGGCTGGGTGGGTGTTGTTCGCCATGTGGTGGCGCTCGGCTCCCCACACTTGGGTTCCCCAATCGAGAAGGGCGCAAACATAGCTTCGTGGGGCCTGGGTCTTGTGCCCGAAAGTCGTCCGCTGGGTGAGTTTCTCAATCATCGGAGCGCAGGAATCAAAGACCTTCGCTTTGGCGCCATTGTCGAGAGCGACTGGTTGGAGGGTGATCCCGACGATCTGCTGACAGACCGCGTTCGTGACGTCCCGCTGCCAGAGGTTGTGGAGCAGCACTTCGTGGCTGGTGTGATCACTGCCGAACCCAACCATCCCGTCGGCGCTCTCGTCGGTGATCTCATAGTTCGCGTCGGAAGCGGCACCGGGCGCGGGCGCCGTCGCCGAGTCGAAGCCACTGATGTGCGAGTAGTCGGAGGAAAAGGGCACCCCGACTTGGTTCATGACCCCGATGTCCACGCGCAGGTGCGGGAGTGGCTCGCGTCAGATGTGGTCTATGACCCCTCGAAATAGTCGACTTCTGCTGATCCATCGATGAACTTCGCCAAGGCGGCCGGGCCTGCGTCCCCTGGCGCCCTTCCGGCAAACACACCAACATTGCCCGAGTCCGGGTACTCGGCGATCTCGGGTTCAACCATGGTCGACATCATCAAGATGCGAGCCTGTGTATCTGATCGGTTGATCACTTGATGAGCGCCCAACGGTCCCCGACGGAACGCAATTGCGTCCCCCTTGCCGGCTTCCTGCTCACCATCCGGTGTCCGAACATGGACGGCGCCTTCGAGAACGATGAGCATCTCTTCGTTGGCGTGATGGAGGTGGTAGGGAAAGCTGCGCTGTCCGGGGCCCAGGACGTAGATGCTTGCCCCGAGCATCTCGCCGCCGAGGCGTCGGCCGAGACGGATGCGATGCCATTCGTACCCGGGAT
>QIDW01000224.1 GCA_003230435.1 Acidimicrobiia bacterium
CTAGATGGGTATAGACGGCGACGAGATCGGTTCGCAGATCGCCGGTCACACTCATCGCGATCGGTTCGTGCTTGTTGCCCACCGCTTGCAACAGAAGCTCTGAGCGTTCGGGCCAATGTCTGTAGATGGTGGAACGTGCCACACCGGACCTCTCCGAGATCGCTTCAATCGAGGCTCGCCCGAATCCGCATTCCCCTATCAGTTCTGCCGCCGCATCGAGGACGACGCGTCTGGTTCGTTCTATGCGCGGGTCGAGTTCGAATTCCTTGGTGGTCATGGCCCAACTTCAGTATACACGGGACTCATCTGTTGCGCTACGCTACAGCCTTGTGCTACACTGCAACAGACGTGTCTCATAGATAATCAGAGGAGTCGATGTGGCCCGAAAAACAGCAGAGGAGCCCATGCCGCCCGTAAGGGACGAAGCGTTCTGGAACGAGCACTACCAAAATGATCACCACCGATCCGCTCCGATGGTGCGGAGCGGGAAACCCCATGCCCATCTGATCGCCGAGACCGCCAACCTGACCCCTGGCTCGGCGCTGGACGTTGGGACAGGCGAAGGCGCCGACGCTATCTGGCTCGCCGAACGCGGCTGGCAGGTGACTGCTGTCGATATCTCAACCGTTGCTCTCGAACAAGGCCGTAAACAGGCAGACGACCTCGGAGCGGCGACCGCACAGAGGATCACGTGGCTGCACGCCGACCTGACCGAATGGGAACCGCCGGTCGCCAGCTTCGATCTCGTGTCCGCGCAGTTCATGCACCTACCCTCCGTGCAGCGTCTGCCGGTTTATCAACGATTGGCCCACTCTGTGGCGCCGGGGGGTGTTCTGCTAATCGTCGGTCATCACCCATCAGACCTGGAAACAACGGCAAGGCGACTACCCAATCCCGACCCCCTCTTCACAGCCGATCAACTAGTGAACGAGTTGGGAGACGGCTGGACCATCCTGACCCAAGACACGAGACCCCGAACCGAACGCGACCGGACCGGCGGATCGATCACGGTCCACGACACCGTCCTCGTCGCCCGACGAAGCAAGGGCATAGAGCCGCCTACGATCTCTCCGCCCGTGAATGCCGTCGAAACTCAGGACATCGTCAAGACCTTTGGCGACATACGCGCCCTGGATGGTGTGAGCATCCGATTCGAAGAGGGGATCGTCTACGGTCTGCTCGGACCCAACGGGGCCGGGAAAACCACCCTGATTCGAGTACTGACGACCCTCCTCAAACCCGATTCGGGGTCCGCCTCCGTGGTCGGGGTCGATCTCGTCACCGACCCGGTCGGGGTACGCCGGAAAGTCGGGCTCGCCGGTCAATTCGCCGCGGTGGACGAGCACCAGACAGGGCGGGAGAACGTCGAGATGGTGGGCCGTCTCTACAACCTGGACAAGAGCGAGGCCCGATCCCGGGCCGATGAGGTCCTCGATCGGATAAACCTTGCCGATGCCGCGGACCTGCAGGTCAAGACCTATTCCGGCGGGATGCGTCGCAAGCTTGATCTCGCAGCATCGATGGTGGGCAGACCGGAGGTCCTCTTTCTCGATGAGCCGACGACCGGGATCGATCCTGCCAGCAGGCTTGCCATCTGGGGCCTTATCGAAGAGATGGTGGAGGGAGGCACCACTTTGCTCCTCACTACCCAGTACCTCGAGGAGGCCGATCGTCTCGCCGACCGCATAGGCGTTATCGACCACGGGAAACTGATCGCGGAGGGGACATCGGACGAACTCAAGGCCACACTTGGAGGCGATGTGGTGGAGATCCATGTCCATGATGAGGACCGGGCCCTTGCAGTCGAGTGCCTCACCCGGATCGCCGGTGAGGAGCCAACAGCCGAAGGAACCTCCCTTTCGATTCCGGCTCCGGGCGGATCGAAGACCTTGACGGCCGTAGTCCGTGAACTGGATTCGGCGGCAATTGAGCCGAGGGACATCGCCCTGAGAAAGCCAACACTCAACGATGTTTTCCTCACACTGACCGGCCACAAAGCAGAGAACGGAAGCCAACCGGTACCGGCAAGATCGCGTCGGGGGGGATGAAGGTGACTACAGACGTCAGACCCAGAGGCCGGGTTCCGCTGCGAAACGCAGTGACACATACAACGGTTATCACCAGGCGAAACGTGCTTCGTTTCATCCGGATCCCGCAGTTGCTTTTGTTCTCCACGGTGCAGCCGGTGATGTTCCTGCTCCTCTTCAACTATGTATTTGGCGGGGCCATCACCACCGGGATACCCGCTGGGCCGGACCAGTACATAAACTGGCTGATCCCAGGCATCCTGATTCAGTCGGCAGCTTTTGGAGCGACCGCCACCGCGATGGGGCTCACCGAGGACCTCGGAGCGGGGGTAATCGACCGGTTCCGCTCACTTCCTATCGCCAGATCTGCTGTGCTAACGGGTAGGACTCTCGCCGACCTGATTCGCAACAGCTTCGTCTTCAGCCTGATGCTCGTAGTCGGGTATCTGATGGGATGGAGATTCGAGCAGGGGTTTGCGAAAATGGCCCTCGGCTTCGGAATTGCACTGCTGTTTGGTTATTCCTTTTCGTGGGTGATGGCAGCAATTGGTCTCGCGGTGAAGACACCAGAAGCCGCCCAATCGGCCGGCTTTCTCCCAATTTTCCCACTTGTTTTCGCGTCGTCGATCTTCGTTCCGACATCGTCGATGCCCGACTGGCTTCAGACGTTCGCCGAGATTCAGCCAATCACGATCGTGGCCAACACGGTGCGCTCCCTGATGGTCCCCGAGGAGGCGTTGGGATTCCTCGGTCTCGACCAGGGGACACTGATCCTTCAATCGTTCGCCTGGATTGTGGGCATCATTGCTGTCTTTGCCCCGCTATCGGTGCGTCAGTACAAGAAAGCAGTTGGTTAGTCGTCGAGCGGGGCGGGGGCATCGCGCCCCCGAGGCGGGGGCGGCCCCTAGATAGGTCGGGTGCCTGCGAGTCGAGCGAGTTTGGGATGTAAGTCTGGTTTGGGCCGGGGATGGAGAGTCCAGTCGGGTTTGCGGAACTGGAACACACCACCGGGACCTGTGGTGATAGACCACCCGTTTTCGTGGACGAACCGGTGGTGAAACCCGCAGAGGAGGATCAGATTGTCCAGATCCGTGGCTCCTCCCTGGGACCAATGGACAATATGATGGACCTGTAACCAGTTGGTGTTTCCACATCCGTGGAACCGACATTGCCCACCGTCACGGTGATGGACCAGACGACGTAACCATCCGG
>QIDW01000016.1 GCA_003230435.1 Acidimicrobiia bacterium
CCACGAGGCATAGTTCGAGACTAACGCCTCATCTCACTCGTAGAAGAGCTGCTCGAAACTGCGCCGCGCTCGCCGGGTGTATCGACGATATTGCTCCCTGAGGTCGGCAGTCCTGTCGAACCCGAGGGACGCAGCGAGACGAGCCGTCGAATTGGGGTCGGTGGGTAGGGAGTTCGAAACGCGGCCCTGTTGAAGATGGAGCCTCAACCTGACACGGGTGCAAAAGAGGTAGGAATCGTGGAGTGAGTTGTACGCGTCAGCCGAGAGGATTTGGGCCTCTCGAAGACGGTGGAGTGCCGGGAATGTCCCCGTAACCCTCAGCTCCGGCATGGCACCGCCGTGTCTCAGTTGGAGTAGCTGTGTCAGGAACTCGATGTCTGACAGACCGCCCGGACCAAGCTTTAGATGGAAGTCGGCGTCCTCCCCCGGTGGTATTCGCTCGGCTTCCACCCTTGCCTTGATCGAGCGAATCTCGCGAACCGTCTCATCAGCCAGCTTGTCCCTCCAGATCACCGGTTCGGTTATCTGGGTGAACGACTCGAGGACATCCTCATCACCAGCGGCGGGTCGTGCCCGGACCAATGCAAGAAGCTCCCAGGGCTCGGACCATTCCTCGTAATAGCGGCGGAAACCGTCCAGTGAACGCGCCATCGGACCCTTGCGGCCTTCGGGCCTGAGGTCGGCGTCGAGCTCATAAGCCTCCCCATACCGGCTCGGCTCCGAGAGCACCCTGGCAAGTCCGGTGGCCAGATGAAGACTGCGATCCCGGCGGTGTTCGTCATCAAACACATACATCAGGTCGACATCCGAGCCGTAGGACAGCTCGTGGCCACCCCACTTGCCCATGGCGATGACACCGAAGCCATTCGGGTCGCCTTCCGCCAGAATGTGGAGAGCCCCGGTGATGGCGGCGTCGGCGCTATCCGACAACGCACCGAGGGTTGCTTCCATAGGCGCTTCCCCCAGAACATCACGGGCAGCGATCCGAAGCTTTCGGCGGCGAACGAAACGGCGAATAGTTCCGACCTTTGCGTCAGTTTCGGGTCTCGAGTCGAGAAGCCCCAGAAGTCTCTCCGTGGCAGCTTGGCGATCCCGTACATCCGAAAGCTGCTTGTCGTCGGCCAGGCGAGGGATGAACTCGGGGATCCGATCGATTAGATCGCCGAGGAGCTTGCCGGTGCCGAGGAGGATGGAGAGACGTTCACCGGCGACTGGATTGTTTTGCAGCAGGGTCACCAAGGCGCCGTGATCCGGACTGTGAGCCAGGAGGAGCCGGAGTTGGCTCAACCCAAGATCCGGGTCAGGAGACTGAGACAACCAGTCGAGCATGAGCGGAAGGGCATGATGCATGACTCTTGACCTGCGGGTCAGCCCGGCGGTGAGTTCCTCGAATGCCGTGGCCGCAGCCACGACATCCTTGAATCCAAGAGCTTCGAGTCTGATTGCTGCTTCGTTCGGGTGGATACGCGCTGTCGGAAGACCCACCAGCGAATCGAGTATTGGTCGGAAGTAGAGGCGCTCGTGGAGATCTCTCACCTCTCGTTTCACCTCGTCGAGATGCGTAACCAGGCTCGCAGCCGGGTTCGTTGTGAATCCAAGGCTTCGTCCGATTCGTTCCCTCGCCCCGAGAGAGGCCGGGAACTGATGGGTCTGACGAAGGTCCCAAAGCTGGATCCTGTGTTCGACGTTGCGGAGGAAGATGTATGCCTCGGTCAACCTCTCGGCCTCGTGGGTTTCGATGTAGTCGTGGGCGCCGAGGGCTTCGATCGCATCGAGGGTCGACAGCACTCGCAGGTCGGAGTCAAACCTCCCATGAACCAACTGAAGAAGCTGAACCGTGAACTCGATATCCCGAATCCCGCCTCGTGACCGCTTGATATCGGTGCTGGATGCGGCGTCCTCTGCCTGGGCTTTCAGAAGCCGGATGCTGCGGAGAGCATCGACATCGAGACCCTGGTCCCAGATGATTTCGTCAGTCATTTCCCTGAATCGTTGACCCACATCCATATCACCGGCTGCAGGTCTGGCCTTGAGAAGTGCCTGTAACTCCCACGCCTCACCCCATCTGGCGTAGTACGACCGGTAGCCATCGAGGCTGCGCGTCAGAGGTCCCATGGAGCCCTCGGGGCGCAGGTCGGCGTCTATCCGGAGCGCCGGCCCATCAAACGTGGGTGCCGACAGGCTCGAAACCAGGCGACTGGCGATAGCCAGCGCCGCACGACGGCTCTCTGAAACATGGCTTTCGACTGGTTCGTGCACAAAGACAAGATCGACATCTGAGTAGTAGTTGAGCTCTCTTGCGCCCCACTTGCCCATGGCGATGACGGCGAACCCCAACTCGTCGACTATCGGGTGACGTTCCTTGACGTGTTCTGTTGCAGCCTCATGAGCCCCGCCGATGATCTCATCGATTGCGGACGAGAACCTGCCAGTCGCCTCCCTGACTCCGGTATGGCCCGCGAGGTCACCTCCTGCGATCCTCACGAGGGCAGCTTGAACCCTGAGACTCACGGAGTCGCTTTTACTTGCCCCGTTGAGCAGATGCGGGTTCGTGGCCAATAGCTTGCTGAGAGCGCGGCTGGCCCCGGCGATCGCCGCCACTTTTTGGAGCCGGTCGTTGTCTGAGACGATCGACGAATCAGCTTCAAGGACAGGAGCAATGCGAACCAACGCGCCATCAGGATCTGCGCTGGCCCTGACGGCGGTTTGTATGCGGGCTGTCTCGGCGGCGTCGAAACCAAGATCAACAAAGGCGGCGTCACCGGGGCCGTCAACTCGATCTGTCACCCGACCAGGCTAAGACGGTGCCATGCCCTCGACCAACGCGTATCGTGTTGGGATGACAATTCGTGTCGCAGGCGCCCAAATGAATCTGACGGTGGGCGACATCTCGGGCAACGAGGCTGCTATTGCCGACGCAATGACCAGGGCAGCGGAGGCTGACGCAGACATGCTGCTCGTTCCCGAACTTGCATTGACGGGTTATCCCCCTGAGGACCTGGTGCATCGTCGCGACTTTGTCGATGCCAACCTGGCTGCGCTTCATCGGCTGGCGCTTGCCGCGACCGATGTGACGGCGATCGTCGGGTTTGTCGACAATGCTTCCGATAGGCCAAGGGATGCAGCCGACTCAGAAGAGAGGCCGGTGGCCAACGCTGCTGCGATCCTCGGCGATGGTGCTGTCTTGGGGATCTA
>QIDW01000166.1 GCA_003230435.1 Acidimicrobiia bacterium
TCGGGCCCGATCACGGTGGCGAACAAGAGACGTGCCTCCTGGTAGCGATCGACGGCGAACCGCTGCTGGTACAGCTCGATCAGGGTGGTGAAGGCGGCGACGGCATCTTCGGTCCGCCCGTCGAGCACGGCCCATCCAGCTTCGACCAGGAGTTGTTGCGCGTCCTGTTTGTATCCGGGTACCTGCCACGTCTCCGCATATTCAACGGCGCGGGCGAACCCCTTGCGATCGCCGATTAGCAGCGCCGCGGTCAGTGCCGTTTCCACCGACCGCATCCAGAATCCAAGGAACTCGACCTGGAGGGCGTTTTCCAGGGCCCGCTCATGGTCTCCGATCTGCAGCGCCATCCAGGCCAATATGTCCTTGCCGGATTCCTGAGTCTGCCGTTCTTCGGAGTCGGCATATTTCTTCATTGCCCGAGCCATCTCGGCAAAGGAGGTTTCGTTGCCGTCTTTCATCCAGTTGATCGTGGATCGGATCCACTGCATCCACGTGTCGACGTCTCCCCTTCCGAAGTCGAATTCATGTGAGTCGAGCATCTCGGTGGCTTCATCCAGACGATGCATTTTCGTCAGCCACCAGGCCCGTTGGGAAACCATGCGCTGCAGTGTGTTGGCGTCTCCGCTCCGCGATGCCATCGCCAATCCGCGCTTGGCAGACTCGCCAAACACCAGGTCTCCGTCGTTGACGGAGTTGACCATCAGGTTGTTGATGCCGCGACCGGCTGCGAAAAGAAGATCGTGCTCCTCGGCGAAGTCGATGACACCGCGAAGTGTCATGATCCCTTCCTGCAATCGACCCGTACCTGGCAGGATGGTCCCCTTGGTGATGATGGCGTCGGCGAGGGTGGCGAGGTCTCGATTGGCCTCCGCGATCACAATCGCCTGGTCGGCGAGCCGCAGGCTCTCCTCGGGCTGTGCGCTGAGCATGTAGGCACGGGCCAGAGCGGCGGCGAGCACCCCTTGTTCTGGACCCTCGTCGTCGGGGGCCAAAAACGGCACCATGGCATCGATCGCCTGAAGCGGGTGGTTTGCGTCGGTGTGGATCGACCCGAGCAGTTTGGCCGCTACAGCGATTTGTGCGGCCGATCCGTGCGAGCCGTACCACTCCAGCGCCGTCGCCGCGTGTTTCTCCGCGGACTCGAAGTCGAGCTGGCCTTGCGCGGCGCTGGCTGCCAGTTCGTGGAGCGCTGCCAGGTCAGGGCCATCCGGAGTGAGGTCGATGGCTCGGCGGGCCAGGTCGAGCACCTGCTTGTGTGAGTGCAGTTGGGCGGCTCGCTCGGCGGCCCGCTGCACCGCATCTCGCACGGCCGCTGCCAGTTCGTCCGACGGATCGGCGGCGTAGGCGTCGACGTAGTGGCTGGCGACGATCGGGGAGGTTTCGGCGTCGCCGAGGGCTTCGTAGTGCTCGGCGACACGGACGTGGCGGTCGCGGCGATCGGATTTGGCGAGCCGGCTGTAAGCAACCTCGCGGATCACAGACTGGATGAATCGATACTGCCCACGCTCGGGTGACCGCTCGTCGGCATCGAACTCGAGGAGCTCATTCCGAACGAGATCCCGCAGCAGCTCCTCGGTGTCCGGCCGCTCACCGAAGATGACAAGACTGTCTGCACTGAATGAGTAGCCGAGCACAGAGGCATCGAGGATCAGGGCACGCTGCTCACCATCGAGCCGATCGAGCCGGGCAGCGATCACCGAACGCAACGAATCCGGGATGGCGAGTGTCTCGATGGTGCCGGTCATCTCGAATCGATCACCGGTTCTGAGCAGGTCGCCGGATCCGAGGAGCATACGAACAAACTCGAGCGCGTACAGCGGGATCCCTTCGGCGCGGCCAACGATGAGTGACACAACATCATCCGGGATCCCGGGAGCGAGCCCAGCGACCAGCCTGGCCATGTCGCCATCGGGGAGCGGGCCCAGGTGGGTGGAGAGGGTATTGCGCCGACCCGAGCCCCACCCGGCGTGTTGGGTGGCCAAGTCGGGGCGAGCGAGGGTGACGATCAGAATGGGATGGCGGGGAGACCATTCCACCAGCTCCTCGATGAAAGCGAGCAAGCCGGAGTCGGCCCAGTGCAAGTCTTCGAACACGAGCACCGTAGGTGATCTCTCCGAGAGCCGCTGGAAGAAGGTGCGAAGGGCAGCGAACAGCTCGTTGCGGTCGCCGGGCGGCATGTCCGCCAGACCGAGGAGACCGGCGAGGCGCGGTTCGATCCATTGTTGCTCGTCAGGGTCTGGGATGTACTCGGCAACGGCGGTGCGGAGCTTGGTCCGCGACTTCAGGTGGTCGTCAGTCTCAGCGATGCGAGCGCGTTGCCGGACCATCTCCCCAAGCGCCCAGAACGTTACGCCTTCGCCGTAGGCGGGCGAGCGGCCCTCGTGCCAGAGGTACTGCTCGGTGAGCCCGTCGAGGTACTTTTGCATCTCCCAGGCGAGCCTGCTTTTGCCGATTCCGGCCTCGCCCACGATGGAGACGAGGTGGGCGCGCCTTTCTCTTGTCGTGGCGTGGATCTGATCCTTGAGCAGCCGGAGCTCGTCTTCTCTTCCGACGAATGGTGCCTCCAGGCCATCTGCGCGTCCCCTGCCACCGACCGCTGCCGCGATATCGATTGCACGCCACACCGCGACCGGGGCGCTCTTGCCCTTTAGGTCCAGGTCCCCAACGCTCTCGTAACGGATCGAGTCACCGGTCAGCGCCTGGGTTGCCTCTCCGACGAAGACCGTTCCGGGTGCAGCTTCGGATTGAAGACGAGCGGCCGTGTTGACGATGTCACCGACGACCAGGCCCTTCTCGTTTCCCCCTGACCCGACCGAGGTCTCTCCGGAGAGCACACCGGCCCTCAGCGCCAAATCGGGCACGCCGATCTCGGCCCCGAGCCCGGAGACGGAGTCGACGAGCTCCAGGGCGGCGCGCACCGCCCGCTCCGCGTCGTCCTCCTGGGCTTGATGAGCTCCCCAGAAGGCGGTCACGGCGTCACCGATGAACTTGTCCACCTCGCCGCCGAACTGCTCGATGATGGTCCGGGCCTGGTCGAAGTAGCGGGTGAGCATCGCCCTGACCTCCTCGGGGTCCCGGGACTCGCTGAACGGGGTGAACCCGACAAGATCGGCGAAGAGGACTGAAACCAGGCGACGCTCGCCGGCCTCGTCGGCCGGTGATGGTTTCGCGACCTCGGACTCGCC
>QIDW01000003.1 GCA_003230435.1 Acidimicrobiia bacterium
CGAAGCGTTCATCGACGCTCGCCTTCAGACCGGTTATGTCAGCCTTGGTGGCAACTTCGTCCGAAGGATGTTGGGGTAGATGTGTCATCAAAGTGTCGGCGTGTTGTTCTCCGAGGATCTCCTCGAGAACAGAATACAGGGCGTGCCGCGCCGGCTCCACAGATGACATTGATTCCACCATGCCAGATGGCTGCGACGGGTTCTAGTGGTCTGAGTCGTGAGTCCGTGCCGTTCTGGTCGCCACGGCCTCAGTGATGCCTGCCACGATGTCCGTGAGTACAGCCCCAGTCGGATATATCAGGTAGCCGAGTTCGGTGAGGACAGGCCAACTCTGCTCGGAGATCGTCCCCCCGACGACCAGGATCACGTCTTCGAGACCGGCTTCGGTGAGCGCGTGAGCGCCGGAGAGCACCGACAGGCCGACGACATCCACGTCCTCATCGGAGGCGATACGTGTTATTGATGCGACCTTCTGGTGCCGGCCGGTGTAGATCACTTCCATACCAGCGTCCCGCAACGCCTTCACAACGACCTTTGCCCCGCGGTCATGACCATCGAGACCGGGCTTGGCGATCAGCACCCTGATTGGCGGGTTATCCATTGGCGAATCGTAAGCGGGTGTGTAGGGGCCCGCGTCCAGGGAGGAAGGCGCCTCAGGGAAACTGATGCAAATGCACTACTCGAAATGATGCCCGTATTGTCTTGAGTGCGAGCGTGAATCGCGGTACGATCCTGACTAACCGGTCAGTCAGGAAGTGACAGGATGGAAGAAGAGCTCAGCCAGATAATCGAAGAGTGCCGGACCGCTGTGGAGGACCCCGAATACCCGGCGGTACATCAGTGGCTGGAGGCAAACCCGGACGGCAAGGTGCTGGGGCACTTCCAGGTCTATTTTCCCGAGGAGATAGCTCACGCCGCCGGCATGCTCCCGTTGAAGATGATGGGCTTCGATAGCAGCGTTCAGATTCGAGAGGCCGATGCCCACATCGCTGCATTCGTCTGCTCCATTCTGAGAACCTCTCTAGAGCAGGCGCTGTCTGGTCGTCTCGATTTCCTGTCGATGTATGTGACCCATCCCATCTGCGATGCCGCCCGCCACCTCACCGGTGTTTGGACCCGACGGTTCCCCGAGATGAACTGTCAGATTCTCTACCTGCCGCAAAACGCAACGTCACCTCATGCCCCGACCTATCTGCTCGGCGAGTATCGCCGGATCGCAGGGATTGTCGAAGAGATCACCGGCGCACCGATCAGCGATGAGTCGCTGCGCACCAGTATCGAGATATTCAACGAGAACCGTCGCTTGCTGCGAGAGCTGTACCGGATCAAACGGGAAACACCGTGGCAGATCGGTCTGACGGATTCCTATCTGCTCATGGCAGCAGCCGGTGCAATGCCCCGGGAGAGGCACAACGAGTTGCTCGAGGTCGCCCTTCCCCTCATCCGAGCCAGGGACAACCGCCCACAGGACAAGCTGCGGATCGTGTTCGAGGGCGGCTACTGCGAGCAGCCCCCGATCGAGATGCTTTCAGTGCTCCAGGACGTGGCCTATGTGGTTGACGACGACTTCATGATCGGCCTGCGGTGGCTCACCGAAGACGTGTCAACGTCGGGTGACCCAATGCAGAACCTGGCCGTCGCCTACCTCGAGGCATCCAGCTACAGCCCGGTACAGAGGGATCCTCGCAAGCCAAAGGAGGACATGCTGCAGGAACGTATCCGCGAGTCCGGCGCGGAAGCCGCAATCGTTGCGGCGCCCAAGATGTGCGAACCGGCGCTCGAGGAGCAGGTCGCCTACGACGACGCTCTCACGGCAGCCGGTCTGCCCCATCTCATCATGGAGTTCGAGGAGAAGACCACCAACTTCGAGCAGGCCCGAATGGAAATTGAGACATTCGCCGAATCCTTGCTGTTCGAGTTCGCTTAGGAGCAGATATGGAGACCCAACAAGTAGCAATACGGCCCACGCTCAGCCATGCGGGTGACACTCGCGCGGCAAGCCGTGTGCTCATGGACAACTGGTGGAAGCAACTGGGTGAAGCAGACGCAACCGCCTCACCCGTGGCCAACACCTTTGTGATGGGATCACTGGCCGAGGTTCTCAACACATTCGACCTTCCGATGAGTTTCCCCGAGGTCGCCGCGCTGCAAACCGCGGTCAAGGGCAAGTCCATGGACTACCTGCTGGCGGCCGAGGACTTGGGTTATTCGCCTGATATCTGCGGTTATGTCAAGGTCGATATCGGCTTGCATGCCACCGGCCGGGACCATCCCCTTGGAAAATACCCAAAGCCCGGCATGGTCATCGCCTCCAACATGTGCAACACCTACATCAAGTGGGCCGAGTTTTGGGAGCGTCAGTACGGATGCCCGGTCTTTGTGTTGGACTTGCCCGGGTGGCGAGGCACCGGCTTCGAATACGACTCATCCAGTGAGACGTTCAGGAACGATGTCAAGTACGTGGAAGGTCAGATTCGCGACCTCATCAGCCTGGCCGCAGAAGTGTCGGGAAAGAAGTTCGACATCGACAAGCTCCGGGAGATCCTCGGCAACGTCAATCGTATGTCCGAGCTCTATCGCTCGATACTGGCAATGAACAAGAACAAACCTGCACCTTTCAACGCCCTGACCGAGGGGATCAACTACATGGGGATCGCCAACATTCTCCGGGGACGCCCCGAGGGTGTCGAGTTCATGGAGACCGTCCTGACCGAGCTCGAGGAGAGAGTGGCGCATGGAGTCGGAGCGGTGCCCGACGAGCGCTTTCGTCTGCTTCTGGTCGGCACGGCTTGTTATACCAACTTCCGGGAGTTCGTAGGCATGTTCGAGCGGTGGGACGGCATCTTTGTGGCAAGCGAGTACATGTCCTATGCCGGTGGAGGGATCGATCGAGGGCTCAATTACGACCTCTCTCGCCCGATCGAGAGTCTTGCCGAGCAGATCCTCATCACTACCCAGCCGAGCATGAGCGGGATCTTCTTCTCTCATGAGTGGCAGGCCAAAGTGGCCGAGGAGTACGACATCGACGGCATCTGCTACCACGGAGTCAAGTCCTGCCGCACGACCGCAGCCGGCCTCCCCGACGCTCGCGAGTGGCTTCTCAACAACGCCGGCGTTCCGGGGTTGTTCATCCAGTCCGACCTCGTCGACTCCAGGCTTTGGGCTCCAGCGCAGATGAGGAATCGGATCGACGCATTCTTCGAGAGCTTGCAAAGCAGAAGAATTCAGGCAGGAGTGTGAATAGATGTTGGTAGCAGGAGTGGACGTAGGTTCGACCCAAACCAAGGCCGTGATAATGACCGGGGATCATGAGATCCTGGGACGGGGTTTGTGCCCGACAGGCGCCAAGTTGGCCGAAGCCGGCCAGAGGGCCTTCAACCTGGCCCTCGAGGAGACCGAATTCGCCGAGTCCGAGGTGGCTTTCGTCGTTGGCACCGGATACGGACGGTTCAATA
>QIDW01000426.1 GCA_003230435.1 Acidimicrobiia bacterium
CCTTCTGCATCGACTTCGTGACCTCGTCGGCATACATGATCACGGCACCGTCGACGTTCCTGGCGGCACGGCCGATGGTCTGGATGAGGCTCGTCTCCGATCGCAGGAATCCTTCCTTGTCAGCGTCGAGAATCGCCACGAGAGCAACCTCGGGAAGGTCAAGACCTTCGCGAAGGAGGTTCACTCCGATGAGCACATCGTATTCACCGAGGCGAAGGTCGCGCAGAATCTGGACTCGCTCCAGGGTGTCGATGTCGGAGTGCAGGTATCGGGCGCGAACACCCAACTCCAGCAGGTAGTCCGACAGATCCTCCGACATCTTCTTCGTCAGCGTTGTCACGAGTACCCGTCGATCGAGAACGGCGGCCTCCTGGATCTCGCCGATCAGATCATCGATCTGACCTTTCGTCGGACGAACGATCACCTCTGGATCGACCAGTCCGGTCGGTCTGATTATCTGCTCAACCACCTGAACAGACTCGCGAAACTCCCAGGCACTTGGGGTCGCCGAGAGCAGCACACATTGGTTCACCTTCTTGTACCACTCCTCAAAGGTCAGCGGACGATTGTCGAGTGCGGATGGGAGTCGAAATCCGTGCTCGATCAGAGTGTCTTTTCTGGAACGGTCACCTGCGTACTGACCGTGGATCTGAGGGATCGTCACGTGACTCTCGTCCAAGACCATCAGGAAGTCGTCAGGGAAGTAGTCGATGAGGGTGAAAGGAGCCTCGCCGGCCTCCCTTCCGTCGAGGTACCTGGAGTAGTTCTCGATTCCGGAGCAGTAACCGACCTCGCGCATCATCTCCAGGTCGTACCTGGTGCGCATCCTGAGGCGTTGGGCCTCGAGGAGTTTCCCCTCGCGTTCAAGCTTCTCCAGGTGTTGATCGAGCTCGGACCGGATGCCGACGATCGCTTCATCGATGATCTCCTGGCTGGTGACGTAGTGAGTAGCCGGATACACCCACGCCTCGGACATTTCTTCGATGACCTCACCCGTGACGGGGTTCATCCGCAGGATGCGCTCGACCTCGTCACCCCAGTACTCGATGCGAACGACCGTTTCGTCATACGTCGGAAAGACCTCGAGCGTGTCTCCCCGAACCCTGAACGTTCCCCTCGTGAGGCTGACCTCGTTGCGGTCATATTGAATGTTGACAAGACGTTTGATCGACTCGTCCAGCGGAAACTCGACGCCCTGCACAAGGCGCAAGAGCTGGCCGCCGTAGTGTTCGGGTGAGCCCATGCCAGCCGAAACGGAGGCAACGATGATCACATCCTCCCGAGTGAGGAGCGCGGCAGTCGCCGCGTGTCTGAGCCGGTCGATCTCATCGTTGACCGTTGACTCCTTCTCGATGAACGTGTCTGTCTGGGCTATGTACGCCTCGGGCTGGTAGTAGTCGTAGTACGAGACGAAATACTCCACACGATTGTGTGGGAAGAATTGCCGGAACTCGTTCGCCAACTGTGCAGCGAGTGCCTTGTTTGGGGCAAGAACAAGCGTCGGTTTCTGGACCTGTTCGATGGTCCAGGCAATGGTCGCCGACTTCCCTGAACCGGTGATGCCGAGCAGGGTCTGGAATCGGTCGCCACGAGCGACTCCCTCTACGAGGTTTGCGATCGCTTCGGGTTGATCTCCGCTCGGACGAAAATCGCTCACGACTTCGAATCGTGCCGATTCCGTCATTCTCTCACCCCGCGGATCACAGCGTGGACGGTGTTCTCGGTCCTCGACCAGGCGTCGTTGTTGTCGATCACTATGTCGGCCCATACAACCCACTCATGATCGGGCACCTGGGATGAGATGCGTCGACGGACATCGGCCGGATCCCCACCCCGTCCGACGGCCCGGGCAATGCGGGTCTCCTCATCTGCAATAACAGCTACCTTGATCCAATCACCAGCGGGAGCGAGATGCTGCAACGGCACCTCAACAAGCACATCCCCTCTTGTATCGGCCACTCGCCGTTCGATCTCGGCGGTAATCGCCGGATGTGTGATCGCCTCGAGCCTCCCAAGATCAGCACCGTCGGAGAACACGATTCTTGCAAGGACCTCACGGTCGACAACTCCCTCCCTGACGGCTTCGGGCCAGAGGTCTGCCACCGCCCCGGTCGCCTCAGTGTGTGGTCCCAGTACGTCCGCACCAATCCCATCAGCCTCGATCACGAGGAAGCCGGCTTGCACGAACAGGTCGGCGACTGCCGACTTGCCTGCTCCGATTCCTCCACCAAGAAGCACGTGCGCTGCGTTAGGTCCGTCCGATGCCATGGCCGAGACTGTACTCTGGCGTTGTGACAGGAAATCCGACTTGGACGCGCCGACTCCAGATCACGTCCTACGTTGTGCACGTAGGGGCTTTCGTCGTCGCAACTGCTGCCGAAGTGTTCACGGGCGGTTTGACGACATCCACCTCGTATGGGGCCGCCATGGCTTTCGTCGGAGTGGTTCTCAGTCTCACGCTTCGAATCCCGTTCACCGAGACCCCCTGGCAGTCGGCCGTCAAACTCGGTGGGAGCGTCGTCCTGTACTCGATGGCGATCAGCATGACGGGCGGTGTTACCAGCGCCTTCACACTTCTGCCGGTTGCGGCGATCTTCATCGCTGCAGCAGGCGGAGGCGTTCGCTACGCAGTCCCGACCGCCATTGCCGGCATTGCCGGCTTCCTCGGAGCGGCTTGGCTCTCCAACTCGGTCGGAGACCGCACCGGGTTGATCCGGATTCCGGCGATGTACGCGATTACCGCTCTCGCGTTCAGCGAGATACAACGAGCAATTACGAGCGAGACTCAACGGGCACAGAGCTTGATGGTCGCGACCGACGCTGCTGAAACAAGAATGGCCAGGCTCACCGCCACACACGAGCTACTCGCTGATCTGGTCCAGGTTGCACAATCGCCAGACATCAACGCCGTGACTACAGCTCAGGACGCCATTCGCGACGTCGGCCTCATCGTGCAGGATGCACCCTGCAGGATTGTCACCAGCGAGGACATCGTGCTTGCCCGGCGCGGTACGACCCCGCACCACCCATCCGCTCGCCGGTTCCCCATCACATGCTCCGGGGAGGAGGTCGCGCACTTGGAGCTGTGGGACGGGGCCATCAATCTCGATGACCCAGAAGTCGCGGCCGTATCGCGAGCCATCCAACCCGTCGGATTGGCGATTGACAACGACATCTTGCTTCAGCAGCTTGCCGGGATCACGATCCAGCGCGAACGAGTTCGACTTGCCAGAGAGCTTCACGACGATGTCGCACCGTCGATCGCCGCGGTCGGTCTCGCTCTCGACATGGCACTCATGTCGGGAGATCTCAATGATGAACATATGCGAAACCTGTCGGCAACGAGATCGAACATCTCGCGCCTCGTCGACCAAATCAGACTGAGAGTCCAGGATCTGCGAGCGGATCGCTCCTTGAGCGTCGTCGAGATGGCACACTCCCTCGTCGCCGAGGTTGATGCGGATGGTCCGACTGTGATCGTCAACATCGACGAACGTACACCGCCCCGTCCCGCGATCGCCACCGAGCTCGGTGCGTTCATGACGGAGGCATTCAGAAACGCTCTGAAGCACGCAGATGCCACCGCTATCTGGGTCACGGGGCGGATCACCGAACACGACGGATTCCTTGCAGTCCAGGACAACGGCTCTGGCTTCGACGCAAACGACTCGGTCGACGGTCACTTCGGTCTCGTCGGAATGCGCGAGCGCGCCGCGGTCATCACCGCGACCTTCGAATTGGATACATCGCCGGGTGAAGGTACGGTCGTTTCGATGACCTGGAAGGACGGGACTGTATGAGCCCAATCCGCGTTGTGATCGCCGACGACCACCAGATGATGCTCGACGGACTCCAAACAGCACTCGATAGCCTGCCGGACATCGATGTTGTCGGAACGGCAACAGACGGTTCCATGTTGAGTACGACGGTCAAACACCATAACCCCGACGTCCTCCTTGTTGACGTCGAGATGCCCGGCATGTCAGGCCTGGCAGCGATCAAGACGATCACACCGCTTCCCCCGACACTCGTTGTCACCATGCACACGGCCGATGAATACGCTCGAGCAGCTCAAGAAGCCGGGGCGGTCGGCTTCTTGTCGAAGGGGCTTCCACTCCCGGACCTGGCGGCCGCGATCCGTGCGGCTCACGATCGGCAGATTCTCTTCAACGCAACAACGCTCGATTCCGTTCTCGAACGCTACAGAGCTCCCCAACTGTCCCGCAGGGCCGAGGCAGTGACCAGCAGGGAACGAGATGTGCTGCGCTGTCTCGTAAGAGGGATCTCGAGTACCGACGACATCGCCGAAGAGCTCTA
>QIDW01000005.1 GCA_003230435.1 Acidimicrobiia bacterium
TGAGGCGAAGATGACCGGGTTCCCTGAGTAGACGACGTCCAAACCCTCGACCTCGATGTCGGTGACCAGACGGGCAGTGGCCGTGACGTCTTCTCCGGGGTTAACGAGAAGAAGGGTGTGGCGCCCATTCTCCGACAAGAGAAGCGAAGAGACCGGATTGCCGGCCAGGACCGACCCGAGGGCGGTGTCAGGGATCGCCGCGAGGTCAGATTCGGAGATCGGTTGGCCTGTAATCGGGTTGATGTCTGGAACGATCGAAACGACCGACTCGACTCCCTCGACATCGGCGAGGGCGGTCTGCAGTTCAAGAAGCAGAGCAAGGTTCTCCTTGCTGGCAAAAGTCTCCCCCTCGGCGACCGAGGCCATCGCGTTGATCGGGTCGGCCGTCTCGTATTTCTCTTGAAATGCGACAAACTCCTCGCCGGTCGGGGTTCCCTCGAGGATGAACGAGGCGACGTCGGCGTTGAAGTCGAGCCGAAAGAGCATTGCCAACGCCGCCAGTGTGACGATCCCGGTCACGACGAGTACCAGCTTCGACCGGTGGACGATGAACCCGGCTATCCGTTCCACGGCTCAGATCACCTCAAAGCCCTCGGCCGTCGCCCGCCTGACTACAGCCCGAATCGCTGCATTTAGACCCGGGCAATCACCGCCGGCCGTCAGAACACCTATCGCCATAGACCCTCGTTCTAGTCGGCTGAGTGCTCTGTCTACGTTGCAAGATTCAGTTCGGCCTGCTCCAAGGATTCTTCAGGGCCTTGATGTTCGGCGTCTCCGGCGCCAAGCGGATCGGCAATCCAGTCGATCGCATCCTCCTTTGCGTCCTCAACCTGGACCTCGGCGCCCGGGGCCTCAAACAGGTCAACTCCCTGAGCAGACTCCTCGAGTTCGAGTCGCCACTCGGCCTCGTTCTGTGTCATGACAAAAGCATCTATCAACTCCTCCGCTGGTGGTAGAGCCATAGGTCCCGAAACAGGATGATGTGGCCTGGGTGAGTTCGAACCAATCTGATCGCTCCAATCTGTCGGAGGACTACCTTGAGAACATGACTCCTCGTGCCACCTCTTCATACGCAATGGTCGACGGCAATGAGGCCGCCGCCCGAATAGCGCATCTCCTGAGTGAAGTCATCGCCATCTACCCGATAACACCGGCTTCTCCGATGGGGGAGCTTGCCGACGAATGGTCGCATGAGGGCCAGTCGAATCTTTGGGGGGTGGTCCCCGATGTAATAGAGATGCAGAGCGAGGCCGGTGCGGCGGGGGCAATCCATGGATCTCTCACCGCCGGGGCGCTCAGCACCACATTCACCGCATCTCAGGGCCTGCTCTTGATGCTCCCCAACATGTACAAGATCGCCGGCGAACTGACGCCGACCGTGATCCATGTGGCAGCCCGGACCGTGGCCACCCACGCCCTGTCGATCTTCGGCGACCATTCCGACGTGATGTCCGCTCGTCAAACCGGGTTCGCCATGCTCTCGTCGGCATCGGTCCAAGAGGCGCAAGACATGGCTGTTGTTGCCCACCTCGCCACTCTCGAGTCGCGGGTCCCCTTCCTTCACTTTTTCGACGGGTTCAGAACCTCCCACGAGGTAGCCAAGATCGAGCTGATCAGTGAGGAGTCGCTACGTCGTCTCATTGACGAAGACCTGATCGCCGGGCACCGCATCCGGGCCTTGAACCCAAACAGCCCGATGCTTCGAGGATCCGCTCAAAACCCCGACGTCTTCTTCCAGGCTCGGGAGGCTGCAAATTCGTATTACGACGCCCTTCCACTGATCGTGGCAGACGCCATGGATCGGGTTGCGGCCGAGACCGGTCGTCAGCACAGACTCTTCGAATACCACGGCGCACCCGACGCCGAAACTGTGATGGCGATTATGGGCTCAGGCACAGGCGCTGCCAACGAAGCAGTGACCCGGATGGTCGAAGAAGGCGAGAAGGTCGGCGTTCTTGTGGTGAAGTTGTACCGCCCGTTCAGCACATCCGCCTTCACCAGCGCCCTCCCGGAAACGACACAACGTGTCATTGTCATGGACCGCACCAAGGAACCCGGATCCATTGGCGATCCTCTTTACCTCGATGTGGTCTCAGCGCTCGCCGAGGAGGATCGACAGGTCAAAGTCTATGGGGGTCGCTACGGGCTCTCCTCCAAGGAATTCACACCTTCGATGGTCGCCGGTGCGTTCAGCGAGGTCGCCCGGGACACCCCCCGCCGGCATTTCACGGTTGGAATCGTCGATGACGTCACCGGCACCTCGGTTGACTGGGACGAGGACTGGTGGGTAGAACCTGACGAGGTCACCCGGGCCGTCTTCTTCGGACTGGGCTCGGACGGAACGGTCGGCGCCAACAAGAACTCGGTCAAGATCATCGGAGAGTGCACCGACCTGGAGGCGCAGGGGTACTTCGTTTACGACTCCAAGAAGGCCGGATCGAGGACGATCTCTCATCTACGCATCTCTCCACACCCAATCGAGTCGACCTATCTGATCCGGCAGGCGGACTTCGTTGCCGTCCACCAGTTCGACTTCTTGGAATCCACCGACGTTTTGGAAATCGCTGGACAGGGAGCGACCGTTCTTCTCAACAGCCCTTATCCGGCCGAAGAAATCTGGGAACAGATGCCTATTGAGGCCCAGAGACAGATCGTGGACAAGGATCTCCAGGTTTGGGCCATCGACGCTGCATCCATCGCCCGAGAGGCGGGTCTTGGCAGGCGGGTGAACACGGTTCTGCAAACGTGCTTTTTCCACCTCACCGACTTTCTCTCCAGTGACGAGTCGATCACCGCTATCAAGCAGCACATTCGAGAGAGTTACGGCCGACTAGGCGACGTCGTGGTCCGAAGGAACGAGGAGGCGGTTGATCAGGCGATCGACGGCCTCTTCAACGTCGACGTCGGTGAGGCAACAGGTCCTCTGAGGATCTCGGATCCGGTTCCGGAGATCGCGCCCGAGTTCGTCAAGCGTGTCACAGGAATGCTGCTGGCGGGCAAAGGCGACCTCCTACCGGTGTCGGCACTCCCTGTTGATGGTGCTTTTCCGACCGGCACCGCAATGTGGGAGAAACGCACCATTGCCAGCGAGATCCCGATCTGGGATCCAGACATCTGCATCGACTGCGGACGCTGCGCCTTCGTCTGCCCCCACGCGGCGATCC
>QIDW01000245.1 GCA_003230435.1 Acidimicrobiia bacterium
CGTAGCTGAACCACGAGTGGGATATGTATTCGGTGATCTTGCCAGGATCCATCGGCAGGGCGGCCGAAAGGTCCTTGTTGAGGACGATGCCACGCGGCAGATAGAGGTTGTCGGGGTCCATGGACGGGTTCTGTTGTCCTTGGGGGAAATCTCCGAACGACAGGTAGTTCCCGAGGCCCCCACCGATAGTCGTCCACTCCGGATAGAACGACGCGACGAGCAGCAGATCAGGGATGTAGGCCTGCGTGACGAAGTCGAGCCCCTCCTGGAGGAGTGTGCGGATCCGGGCGATCGACCCGGCGTTGAGGGCGTTCTGACTGTTCGGGTCGATCGGGATCGCCATGCCGCCGACGAGGTAGGTCTGGAGATGCGGGTTCTTGCCACCCAGGATGGCGTGCATCTCGATGTAGCGTCTCTGGAAGTCGAGCGCATCGAGGTAGTGGCTCACAGCAAGCAGGTTCCCCTCCGGAGGGAGTTTGTATGCAGGATGGCCCCAGTACCCGTTGGTGAACGGGCCGAGCTGACCTCTGCCGACGAAACCCACCAGGCGTTCCTTGACCGTGGCGAAGTGGCCCTCGCTCGAGCGCGAGTAGTCCGAGATGGATCCGGCGAGTGCTGCCGTCGCGGCAGGGTCCGCGTCGAGGGCGGATACGATGTCCACCCAGTCCAGTGCGTGCAGGTGATAGAAGTGGATGACGTGGTCCTGGACGAACTGGCTCGCGGCGATCAGATCTCGGATGATCTGAGCGTTGATCGGCGGGACGATGCCGAGTGCGTTCTCAACTGTGCGGACCGAGGCGAGCGCGTGCACCGTGGTGCACACGCCGCATATGCGCTGGGTGAAGTACCACGCGTCCCGGGGATCGCGGCCGTTGAGGATCGTCTCGATGCCTCTCCACATCGTGCAAGAGGACCACGCATCGGTGATCACGCCCCCGTCGACTTCGGCTTCGATCCTCAGATGACCCTCGATTCGGGTGATGGGATCAACGATGACGCGGCTCATCGTTCCGCTCCTTCCTCACCGTGCACAGCGGCGGTCTCGATCTTGATGGGGGTCTCTTCTGCATTCTCTGCCCGCCTGCGCTGGACCGTCTTGCCGATGCCGTGGGCGGCAAATCCGGCAGCCGTGAGGCCGACGATGCCGGCACCGATCTGCTCAACACTCGTCGTGACGCCGAGTCCGGGCGGCGCGGGGAGGCGGCCGTAGATCGGTGTCAGCGTGTCCCAGAAGTCCGGCTCGGAGCAGCCCACGCAGCCGTGCCCGGCGGCGACGGGCCACGACGTCCCACCGTTCCAGCGGATCGATGGACAGTTGTGGAACGTACTCGGACCCTTGCACCCCATCTTGTAGAGGCACCAGCCCTTGCGGTGACCGTCGTCGCCCCATTCGAGCGCGAACTGTCCTGCGTCGAAGTGCGCTCGCCTCTCACAGTGATCGTGGATTCGTTCGCCGTAGGCGAAGAGGGGTCTGCCGTTGCTGTCCACGGCAGGCAAGGAACCGAAGGTCAGGAAGTGCACGATGGTCGCAACGAGGTTGTCGACGTTCATCGGGCAGCCGGGCAGGTTGATCACAGGAACCCCGGAGATGAGGTCCGGTACACCGACCGCTCCGGTTGGATTGGGTTTAGCTGCCGGGAGACCCCCGTAGGCGGAACAGGTGCCGACGTTGATCACCGCCGCCGCGCCGCGTGTTGCCTCCTCGAGGATCTGGACGGCGGACTTGCCGCCGATCGTGCAGTATGCACCGTTGATGTCGGTCGGGATGGAGCCTTCGACGACGACGATGTGCCCTCCCTGTGCAACGGCTTCGTCCTTGGCGGCCTCGGCCTGGAAGCCGGCCGCAGCCATGATCGTCTCGTGGTACTCGACGGCGAGGATGTCAAGAAGGATGTTGGCGACGCTCGGGTCCCAGGCCCGGAGGAACGACTCGGTGTCTCCGGCGCAGTCCTGGAACTCCAGCCAGATCACGGTTGGTTTCTCAGCCGTCTCGAGCGCGTGCGCGATCTGGGGCGCGAACTTGACGGGCAGCGCCAGGATCGCGGCCATCGCCGCAGAGAACTCGAGGAATCGGCGGCGAGTAACCCCACTGTTCACAAGACTATCGAGGACTGAGCGGGGTGGCGCGTCGACAGCGGGCATGGGACTCCTTCGCTCGATATCGGCAACTGTACCTTTTCGTCCTCCACCGAAATAGGGCCAAATGGCTCTATTCCTTGCCCAGGGGCTACGCGACTACTGTGGTCGGTGCACGCATGACACCGGAGGAGCACATGGATCCTGGCGAAGCAGCCACACGCGTCGAGGCGTTCTTCAGCGACCTCGAGAGGGACGTGTTCGCAGGAGATCCGGCGACGAACCCGAACCTCCATGTCGAGGTCGTCGAGGCTCAGCCTATCGCCGGGGGAGTGGTCCTCGTCGTGATAGCGCCGTGGACGATTTCGGGGATCTTGTTCCTTGAAGACGACACGTTCAGTGACACGATCATCATCGACGGTCGACGGCTCCCCGTCCTCGTCAACGAGGTGCCTTCGTTGGGTCGTTACTGGTCTGTGGTGGTCGTACGTGAGGTCGGATCACTGACATCTCAGGACGAGGCACGCGAGATCGTAGCTGCGGTGATGGTGCCCTTCCTCGAAGCGGTGGCTGAGGCGACGGCGAATGCAGGTATCGAGGATCAGTCCCGACGCGACCTATTCCGCACGCTTGCGAGGGGGAATGAGTCTCGTCAGGAGTGGGGCGCGACGTAGGGATTGGTGTGTCTATCGCCTTCCCTCTGGATGTCTTGGCAGGTTGAGCGTCTCGATCCCCCTGCCATGAACCGACCAAGAGATGACCAGGTACTACATCTCGGTGGACAGGGGTGGTCCAATGCCGAGTCCGACGAGGAATCCGAACGGGACGACTCCCGAAGCATGACCTGCGGCTCTGGGCCCGCGAACACGATCAATCCCAGCATGCCAACCGAGATCCACGATACTCGTGCTCATGGTTCTCGGCATGGGCTGAACTACTTCCGGCCGACACCTTGACGCGTACGATCGAGTCCGGTCGTATTGATGGCCTGACGGTGAGCTTCCATACAATGCACGGATGACGGACGCCGCTGCGAGAGCCCGCAGAATCCACGCCTCGATGCCTGTCGTCGA
>QIDW01000173.1 GCA_003230435.1 Acidimicrobiia bacterium
ATCGGTGGCTGAAGGCCACCCCCGCATTCGACCTCGGTCTGTGCGAACGATTCGGAGTGCGCCCCCTCGAGTTCGACGGCACCACAGACGCTCTCTTCCACCCCTTTGACGCCGAGGGGCGCCCACACATGGAGTACGTTCGTGACCGCGGCTCGTACACCGACCTTCCTCTCGAGGAGATCCGGGAGACCTTCGAGCACCTATATCCGGCCTGGGTCGAGGGAGAGCCCGACGGCGACCTCCACGCCGAAGCCACCGCGGAAGGTGCTATCTGACGATCGGTCCGGAAGGCCATCTCGGTGGCGTGCACCAGCTCAGGAAGCCGGCTTCGGCCGAGACCCGCACGGACCGAGTGGGTATCGTCGACGTTCTCGTGGTCGGAGCGCCCGAGGAGGACTTCGACAGCGTCTACGCCATCGAGCGCCCGGTCACAGCTCCAGGCGCTGATAGACCAGCGCAGCGCCTGTTGCGAACGCCAACGCAGCAACAATCGTCCACAGCACCGCGCTCGTCGCCCCGAGAGGGTTGCCGTAGACATACTCCGTCACAGCCATCCATTGACCAGGATCTGCGTTGACCAGGCCCGTCGGCGTGTAGGTATCCCATCCGCCCCACAACTCGAGTGGAGGGTTCCGGGTGAGGGTGTATGTGAACAAGGCGATGAGCGCCACGACGCCGCGACGACGGATCACCGACCCGAGAAACGCCGTCAGCGTGATGAAGAACGCCATGACGAGGGAGATGATCAGTAGAGCAGCGAGGAACCGGCCGAGCGGCGGCGCCTCAGGTGTGACGAACCGATTCGGTTCCACCTTCGGTAGCCACCAGTAGGCGACAAGGCCGGGGATGAAGATCGCCGTCGCCGATAGGCCGAGCCACAGGCTCGTCAGTTTTGCGACGGCGTACCCCGCACGCGGAACGGGTTTCGAGATCGTCCAGGAGGCGATCCCGCTGCGGTACTCCCCGATCACCGTGGCTTCGGTGAGCACGATGGCGGCGAGCGCAACGAACATCACGAGCATGTTCACGAGCGACTCGAACCCGAGACTGCCGAAAGGCATGTGCTCGGTAACGACGGTGAAGTAGAGCCACCCATCGATCATCAAGAGCCAGAAGACGAGATGAAACAGGCCTCGGGTGCCGAGCCACCGGCTGATCTCACCGCGGAGGACCCCTTGCGACCCGGCCCATGCAACGCCAACCGTGCGTGTGTCAATCGCCATCGTCGGCACCCACGATCTCGAGGTAGGCGTCTTCCAGGCGACGGTCGCTGGGATGAAACTCGAGAATGTCACACCCGTCGTCGGCGAGCAGCGTCGCTACGAGTCGATCCGCGGCGGCTTTGCTGTCCGTGACCCGCACGTGCCACTGTTCGACCTCTCCTCTGCGGTGGGCATCGACGTTTCGTACCCACGGCTCGGCCATCAACCTGGCGAAGGTGCCCGCCGTCTCGCCTCGCAACCGAACGATATAGTCAGAATCGGACGCCTCGAGGATCGAATCGAGTGGTCCCTGTGCGATCGCCCGACCATCGTTGATCATGACGACGGTGTCGCTCACCCGCTCGACGTCATCGAGGATGTGGGTGGAATAGAAGACCGTCGTGTCCCCGCCGACCTCGGCGATGAGGTCTAGCATGTCGCGCCGCCCCACCGGGTCGAGGCCGGCGGACGGCTCGTCCAAGACGACGAGGTCCGGGCCGGCAACGAGCGCCTGGGCGACCCCGAGGCGTTGCCGCTCGCCGCCGGAGAGCCCGCGCACGCGCCGCCGTGCTTTGTCCGCCATACCGACCCGATCGAGCAGGCCGTCGACCCGCGTGCGCAACGCCCGGCCGTGTGGATGTCCCGGGTAGAGGCGCGCGACATACGACACAACTCCTCGGACCGTCTGATTCGGCGGGAACACCGGATCCTGAGGCAAGTAGCCGATCCGGCTTCGCGCCACGAGTCCGTGCGTTCGAACATCGTCGCCGAGCACGGCTGCCCATCCGCCGGACGGCCGGATCAGGCCCAGGAGGATCTTCATCGTCGTGGTCTTCCCTGCGCCGTTCGGGCCGAGGAATCCGCAGATCGACCCCCGCGGGACCTCGAGGTCTAAACCGCTGAGCGCCTCGACGTTGCCGTACTTCTTCCGGAGTTGCCGGATTTCGATCGCCGGAGCCGTCATGCGAGCTCCCTCCGATTGAACCGCGACACGGCAAGGGCCAGTACCAGGGCCGTCCAGAGGAGCGACGCGGCGAACGGGATCATCATCGAGGGGGTCTTGCTCTGGGCGACATCGATGATCACTCGGATCAGGCCGGCCGGCGACGCTGCCGCGAACGAACCCGCGAGCGCCGCCCCGCCGAACACACCGACCACGCCGAGTCCGAGGCCGAATACGGCAGTTCGAGATCGGAGCACCGTGCCGAAGAGCATCATCACCGCAACGACGAACATGAGGAACACCGACACCGCCAGCAGCAAAACGATCCACTCGCCGAAATCGACGAGGCTCGCGAAACGCCCCCACATGCCGATCGGGCCGCCGGTGACCTCTGTGAGCTCCGACACCCGGAACTCCGTAACTCCCCAGCGGGAGGCGTCGAGGAGGATCGGGTACAGAGCACTTCCGGTCAGGAAGACGGTCGCGGCAATACCCGACGATGCGGCGAGGAACTTGGCGAGGATCACGGCCGGTCGCCCGATCGGCAGTCCCACCAGCCAGGATGCGGTACCTCGCTCGATCTCGCCGAGCACCGACCCCTCCGTGAGTGCAACCCCCGAGATCAGCAGCATCGCGATCCAGAATCCCAGGAAGGGGAAGAGCAGTATGCCGAACTGGAGGTCGGCTTCGGAGCGCACCGGGACGTAGATCATCGCGAACACACCGAAACCGGCAATCGTGAGGAACAGGACACGCCACGGGAACCAGGCCCGCAGCTCGACACGGAGGAGCCCGGCGAGGCCGCGGAGCGAGTGTGAGGTCTCGATGCGTCTCAGCGTCGCCGTTTCACTCGTCATTGCCAGCCTCGACGAGGTCGAGGTAGATGTCCTCGAGGTCACGCTGCTCCGGACGCAGCTCCAGCACGCGAGTGCCGTCATGCCCGTGGAGCATCCGCAACAGATGACGCTCGCCTGCCTCTCGGTCGGCGACCTCGATACGCTCCCGGCTCGATCGACCGCGTCGCTCTGATCCACGGTTCGCGGCTGAGGCGCTCGATTGCCGAGGCTCCGTCGCCGTCGAGCCCGACCCGGTACGTCGCGGCGCCTGCGCCGAGAAAGGACTCCATCGGGCCCTGCTCGATGATCTCACCGTGATCGAGAACGACGACATGGTCGGCGACGCGTTCCACATCGTCGAGGATGTGGCTCGAGTAGAAGATCGTCATCCGCTCCTTGAGCCCTTCGAGCAGATCCAGCACCTGGCGCCGACCCTCAGGATCGAGGCCGACCGAAGGCT
>QIDW01000210.1 GCA_003230435.1 Acidimicrobiia bacterium
TTCTGCGAATGCCCGGATCGCAAGACCATTCCATGAGGCAATCACCTTGTCATCGAGTCCAGGTCTAACTCGTTTGGATCGAGCTTCGAGAAGGACTCTCTTGGCCGATGCCAGTTCGGTTGGCGGTGTATCGCCTACGACGTTGAGGATGTTGGTGCCCTCGAAGTTGCCTCTACGGCTGACCCCGAAGTACTCCGAGATCTCGCCGGCCTTCTCTCCGAGCACCGCGGCAAGCTCTTCGACAGTCCAAACGTAGAACTTTCCTTCAACTCCTTCTGAGTCGGCGTCTTCGGAGCTGTAAAACCCGCCGTCCGGGTGCCGCACATCACGGATCATGTAGTCGAGCGTCGAACGGGCCACCTCAATGAAGTCGGGGCGGCTGTGTTCGATGCCGACCCAAAGGTAGAGGCGGACCAGTTGGGCGTTGTCGTAGAGCATCTTTTCGAAATGGGGGACGAGCCAATGCCGATCGACCGAATACCGGGCGAATCCACCGCCGATCTGGTCGTAGATGCCACCTGAGGCCATTTCTTCAAGGGTCTTGTTCAGCATTTCGCCGGCACGTGGGGCCCACGGCTCGTGCTTGACCCTGAGGAGAAACTCGAGGACTGATTGTTGAGGAAACTTCGGAGCGCCACCGAAACCGCCGTGATCCGTATCGAAGGTGGCGGCGATCTGCTCATAGGCACGGCGAAGCCCTTCTGCGCCGGGTAGGTCGGAAGACGGGATCTCCCGAGTGATCGCCTCTACGAGCTTCTCTGCCTGCTCTGCCACGACGTCACGCTGGTTCTCCCAAGAGGAGGAGACTGCTGCCAGAACTTCACGAAAACTGGCCATTCCGTGTCTTGGTGTATTTGGGAAGTAGGTGCCCGCGTAGAAAGGTCGACCGTCGTGGTCGATCCAAACCGTCATCGGCCATCCACCTCGCCCGGTCATCGCCTGGACTGCCTCCATGTAGATGGTGTCAACGTCGGGGCGTTCCTCTCGATCCACCTTGACGTTGACAAAGAGTCGGTTCATGTCCTCAGCGGTTGTGGGATCTTCGAAGGACTCGTGGGCCATGACATGACACCAATGACATGCTGCATACCCGACGCTGAGCAACAGGGGAACATCTCTACGGCGAGCCTCCGCAAAGGCCTCTTCGCCCCACTCGTACCAGTCCACCGGATTGTCCTGGTGTTGAAGGAGATAGGGGGAGGCGGCATCCGCGAGACGGTTTGGCATTGTCATGAAGGTAGCTTCGGTGTCACCCAAGTTGGGAGTCGGCCGTCTATGTTCCACTGTCCGAAGGGAGACCGATGAGCGACCGAGACATCATGGCTCTGACCATGTCCGCCGAGCGACGCTGGATGGATCATTGGACGACAGGCCCGACTCACGAGGGGGAGCCGGTCAGACGTGGAGATCAAGCACCCGATCTCGAGGTGACGGCCGAAGATGGCTCTCGCGTCCATTTGAGCGAACTGTGGGCAAGCGGCCCCACGTTGGTGATGCTCTGGCGACATCTCGGATGCGGGTGCGGCGTCGAGCGAATCCGGCGTCTCATAGGTGAGTATGAGGACTATCTCGCCTCTGGTCTCAACGTGATGGCGGTCGTACCTGGCGATCTCGAGAGGGTCATCGCATACAAAGAGAAGTATGAGCTTCCTGCTCCGATCCTGGCCGATCCCGAATACACAACGCACAAGGCCTTTGGCCTGTCGCATTGGTCAGAAGAGCAAGTGCTCTACGACGCGCCTGACGAGTTCTGCACCCTGACTGAGGACATCGGTAAGTCCTTCCAGGCTGATCGCCGTGCGGAAGGTCGGCACCTTGTGGACGATCCTTGGATGCAGTCGGCCGAGTTTGTGGTGGACACGAGCGGCGTCGTCAAAGTCGCATACATGTACAACTACTGCGAGGACTACCCGGACCCGAGACTGTTCACGACCGCAGCCCGGCTGGCCCAGTAACCCTGCCGTGCCGACGCTTCTCCTGATGCGTCACGCCAAGTCTGACTGGGATGCGAGCTACGGCGGTGATCATGACCGCCCGTTGAACGAACGTGGTGTGCGAAGCGCCCGTCTCATGGGACGTCTAATCGCCGGGGCCGATCTCATTCCTGATCTCGTCATATGTTCGACCGCCATCCGGGCCAGGACCACGGCCCAACTCGCAGCAGAATCTGGTGCGTGGGGTTGTTCCATCGACTTCGAGTCCGGTTTTTACGGCACCGGGCCCGACACTGTGCTCACCTTGGCATCCGATGCGCCAGATGTGGAGCGCTTGATGCTCGTCGGTCACCAACCGACATGGTCGATGCTGCTCCAGCGGCTCACCGGAGCACGCGCTGACATGAAGACAGCTTCGGTGGCGGTCATCGACCTGATGATCGAGACGTGGGCCGAGCTCGAGACGGCGCAGGGGATTCTGGCCTCGCTGCATCACCCAAGGTCCTACTTCGGGTCCGAGTGGGACGAAAATTCTTGAGACGTGATGGTTTCCTGTCTGCCAACATCAACTCATGACCTGGAAACTCGACTGCGGCGCCTACACACTTTTTGTCATCGAGGACGGCTACTACTGGCGTGATCCGGATGGGTATCACGACGAGACGACGGAGTGGGACTGGCGTTTCCACCCTCGAAACGACGAGGGTCAAGTCCGGATGAACTTCGGCTGTTATCTGATCACCGACGGAGACGGGACCATCATGGTCGACGCCGGCCTCGGGGAGGCCACTCCGGACATGCCTCCGGGGATGACTGTCGGGCTCATGCCCGAGGCGTTGGATGAGCTCGGCGTCGCCCGTGAATCGGTCGAGACCGTCCTCTACTCACATATGCATTACGACCACATTGGCGGGAGCGTGAGGGGTGGTCGTCCGGTTCTGCCCAACGCTCGGCACGTGTTTCATGAGAAGGAGTGGGCGTTCTGGTCAAACGCCGATTCGGACGGAGGTCGAGCTGCCAGGGGGGTCGTCCAGCCTTTCATAGATCGAGACAGGGTTGACTTCATAGATCGTGACACCGAGATCCTCCCCGGGATCACGGCCGTCGAGTCGTTCGGGCACACGCCCGGTCACCTCACGATCAGCATCATCTCGGATGGCACGCGGACGCTCATCGGCGGCGATGTCAGCAACC
>QIDW01000375.1 GCA_003230435.1 Acidimicrobiia bacterium
GCGTCGAGTGCCTCGAGCACCTTCGTCGCAGTCTTTTCGTACCATGCTGCACCATTGCTGGTGATGCCGCCCGACTCGACCATCCAGGCGGTTCTCTTCAGCTGAGGCGCTACGAGTGCGGCAGTGGAAGAGCTGTCGAGCACCGAGGCGAAATCGCGGGGGACGACCCACATCGTGCGTCTCATCCCCAACATCCGCACCAGGGAGCGATCCTCGTAGAGCACCTGTTCGAGATCGGTTGATGTGAATCCCGGCACCCTCGCCTGAACGGAAAGGAACACGGTCGCCGGGTCCGAAGAGTGGAGAGCCACCATCGATCGGGCAGCGTCTACAGGGTTGGAGGCCGGCTTGGCGAGACGGTGCCTATCGGCGAGCCGTGATCGCCTTTCCTCGTTGGAGATGGACCTCACCGGTCAGACGATAGGCCCGAACTGATGTCGGGCACGGGCCAGTAGCGTTGCCCCATGCTGACTTCCAACACCGGCCTCGCCAAGGCTCTCGATTCCGCCATCATCGGTTTTCTCACTGCGGTCAATGGCCGCGGTCAACCCCAGACCTCGCCAGTCTGGTACATCCGTGACGGCGAGGATTTGGTCGTTTACAACCGGCCCACCGCAGCGCGTTTGAGGAGCATCGTCGGCAACAACCGGGTTGCATTCAATCTCAGAGCAGACCGGAGAGCCATGTCGGGCATCAGCCTGGAGGGCACGGCCGTCGTCGACTCAGACCTTCCGTCCGCCGTCGACTTTCCCGGGTATGTCGACCGGTACGGCGAAGAGATCGCACGCCTCGGCTGGACGCCCGAGTCGTTCTCCACCGACTACTCAGTCGGGTTGCGTATCACCGTGACCCGTGTGCGGAACTGGGGTGTCGAGAAGCTCAATGCGGGTGAGCTCGGCTGAACCGGAGCCGATTCGACTCAAATACGGGTCGGAGTAGCTGAGGTACGCGGATCTGGGCGTGGAATCCGATGGTTTCGCGGCGTCCGTACTGGTGAGCTACCAGGAGATCACATGCGAAGAAGGAATCGTCTCGTCTCAGCAATGTTGACCTTGGCCCTTGTCGTTTCCGCCCCATTGGCGGTCTTGGCCGACGAGGATGTCCCAACACGGGACGCTGTGACGGATCGGGCTACCGATCACGCCACCGATCGAATCACAGACAAGGTGACGGATCGGATCACAGACAAGGTCACTGACCAGCCCACCGACCATCCGACCGACCGGCCCACGGATCGGGTCACCGACCGGCCCACGGATCGGGTCACCGACCGACCCACCGACCGACCCACCGACCGCCCTATCGACCGATGCCTCGACAGCGTCGATAATCAGAGACGATGCCTGAACGATCATCATCCCCACGATTTCAACGTGCATCAGGTGATCTGGCGTCTGATCAATGCCCACGAATGGCAGAAGTTGGTCCGGTTGCTCAATTGGCTCGGCTGGCTGTGATCAGTGGGCTGGAATGTCGACACTGGCCCTCACTTTTCCGGCAGAGGTGGTGTGGATCACCCGTCTGACTGACACGACCGTGAATCCCCTCGATGGGTACGTCGAGGGGATTCGGAACCGGAGTGATGAGGCCTTCCGGGCGGTCTACCACGCCACGGTGGACGACCTCGTCTCCTTCGCTTTTGGCATGGTCAGCGACAGGCGAACAGCAGAGGACATTGTCCAGCAGTCTTTTGTCGAGTTGGTCAAGGCCGCGCCAAAGATCAAAGGGAACGGAACTGCGCTACGGGCCTGGTTATTCAAGAGTGTTCGGTATGGGTGCCTTGATGAATACCGACGAAGGGCTCGGAGACCGGAGATCCCTCATGATGACCTTCCAGAAACCCCGATCGAGCAGGACCCGCTGGCTGACCATCTCGGCCCGGATCTCGAAAACGCTCTCCTCTCTCTCAGCAAGCGACATCGCACCGTGGTCCTCCTCCGGCATGTCGTTGGGCTCAACGGTGAAGAGATCGCCACGGTGATCGGCACCAGCCGACGGGCCGCCTATGCCGCGCTCGGCCGTGCCGAAACCAGGCTCCGCGCCGCGCTCGGGGGTGAAGAATGAGCAAGGAGTTCCCCGAGATGGATCGAGTTCGCCTCACCGTCGATGAGACGACCCGTCAGCGGCATCTCGGTTCGATCAACTCGGCGATCAGGGCCACTACGGCGCCTCAACCCCGCAGGCTGCGTTTTCTTGCCGTCGGGATCGCCATCCTCCTGCTACTTCCGGTGATTGCCCTGGCAAGTGAGGGCTCTGTGCCGGGTGACTTCCTCTACCCGGTGAAGAGAGCGGTCGAACCGATCGTTGAGGTCTTCGATGTTGACGTGGCCGCCGAACGCAGGGTCGAGGAGGTCGAGATTCTCCTTGATCGTCAGGCCCCCACCGACGTGATCCATTCTCATATCGACGAGGCGCGGGAGGCGGTGACAGATCATTGGTCCGAGCTCAGCGATCGCATCGACGTGGTGGTTGCGGAGCTCGATCGCAGGGAACCCCAGGTCGATGGCCCAACTGAAAGAACTGGGGATCAAGTTTCGGACGAGCCGCCAACACGTGAAAACGACCAGGTATCGACTGACAACAGCAATGAGATTGACTCCGGCGACGCGGCCCAACGTGATGTGACGACGACGACGGTTGGGACCACTGACGCGACACAAGGTCGGGACCGCGTGGGAGACGGTTAGGCCAGACGCGATCCCTCCCGTATTGTTGAGTCGATGAAACAGATTCAGCACTGGATCGACGGTTCCCTCACTACCGGTGTCTCATCCCGGGTCGGCCCGGTTTTCAATCCGGCCTCGGGCGTTCAGACCGGGGAGGTCGCTCTGGCGAACGGCGGGGACGTCGATGAGGCGGTCCGCTCCGCGAAGGAGGCGTTTGAGTCCTGGCGGAACTCGGCCCTTACCCAGCGTCAGAATGTCATGTTCGCCTTCCGCGAGATCATGTCGGCTCGTCGCCAGGAGATGGCTGAAACACTGACAGCCGAGCACGGGAAGACGGTTGACGATGCCCTCGGCGAGGTCCAGAGGGGAATCGAGGTCATCGAGTTTGCTTGCAACATCGCCCATCTGCTGAAGGGTGACTACTCCGAGCAGGTGTCGGAGTTGACACCTACACCATCAGACAGCCGCTGGGGGTTGTTGCCGGAATCACACCGTTCAACTTCCCGGCGATGGTCCCGATGTGGATGTACCCGATCGCGATCGCCTGCGGCAACACCTTCGTCCTGAAGCCCTCGGAGAAAGACCCGTCGACATCCCTTCTTGCCGCCGAGATGCTCTCCGAGGCTGGGTTGCCGGACGGTGTGTTCAACGTAGTCCACGGTGATAAGGAGTCGGTGGATGCCTTGATCACCCATCCAGATGTCGCCGCGATCTCCTTTGTGTCAACCCCGATTGCTCGCTACATCTACGAGACGGGCACGCAGAACGGCAAGAGAGTCCAGGCTCTGGGAGGCGCAAAGAATCACATGATCGTGCTCCCCGATGCCGACATGGACCTGGCCGCCGATGCCGCGGTTTCCGCCGGGTATGGCTCGGCCGGAGAGAGGTGCATGGCCATCTCGGCGGTAGTGGCGGTTGGTGAATCCGGCGATCAGCTCATCGAAGGCGTCCAGACTCGCATCGAGAAACTCACGGTCGGTCCCGGGGATCAGCCCGGAGTCGAGATGGGCCCGCTGGTGACCAGCCAGCATCTCGATCGGGTGCGTGGTTATGTCGATTCGGGTGAAGAGCAAGGAGCCCTGCTGGTCGCCGACGGCCGCGATTTCGTGGTTGACGGCCATGAGGACGGCTACTTCCTCGGTCCCACCCTGTTCGACAACGTGACAACCGACATGGCGATCTACACCGACGAGATTTTCGGTCCTGTTCTGTCGACTGTTCGGATGGAACATTTCGAGGAAGCCATACAACTGATCAACGAGAATCCGTATGGCAACGGGACCGCCGTTTTCACCAATGACGGGGGAGCGGCCCGCAAGTTCCAGAACGAGATCCAGGTCGGCATGGTCGGGATCAACGTTCCGATACCGGTGCCGCTGTCCTTTTATTCATTCGGCGGTTGGAAAGACTCCATCTTTGGGAGTCACGCCATCTATGGCCCAGAAGGCGTTCACTTCTATACCCGGCAGAAAGTTGTCATCTCCCGTTGGCCCGATCCGATTCATCGTGGTGTGGATCTCGGCTTCCCGACCCACGGTTAGTCCCCACCGATGCCTTTGGCCACGCCCCGGCCCACCCCGTACACCGAGTCGACGATGCCCCGGCCTGCCTGACGTATGCCCTCGGCGACACCATTGAGCGGGTTGGTGTCGGGTAGGGCCTCCCCGAAGACGGCGAACGCGATGACCCCGATGAGGACGAGAGCGGCGATGCCAAGCAACTTGCCCATGTAGACAGGCTACGGACATCGGGCTCGATATCCAGCGTGTGCATGGACTGGGCCTGTGACCGCCCCCACCCTGTGCACACGCTCAACCTCTGAGTAGTGTCCGTCGACCCGAGATCAGGATGGTATCGATGGCACTCAAGAGCACCGGCCGCACCCACTGGGATGGCGACCTCTTCAATGGGAGCGGGACGACCAGTCTCGACAGCGGCGCAACCGAGCCGATGCGAGTCACCTGGAAAGCCCGCGCCGAAGACCATGGCGGATTGACCAGCCCCGAGGAACTCATAGCTGCCGCCCACGCCTCCTGCTATTCAATGGCGTTTTCCAACACTCTGGCCAAGGATGACACCCCACCGACGAGTCTCGATGTCACGGCAACCGCCACGTTCGTCCCCGGCGAAGGCATCACTTTGATGGAGCTCGAGGTGAAAGGCGACGTAGAGGCCATCAGCGACGAGAAGTTCCAGGAACTGGCCGAGACCGCGAAGAACGGTTGTCCGGTTTCACAGGCGCTCGCAGGCAATGTGCCCATCTCTTTGGTAGCGACGCTCGTCTAGAGCGGGGACCTGGTCAGGCGTCGTGAAGCGTCCGAACGACGTCGGCCATCGCCTCGATAGCCTGGATCTTGTTCTCTATATCGCCCTCATAGACGAGGTCGCAGCGCACTTCTCCGACACCGACCTCGGCGAACTCCAATAGAGCGTCTGCGACCTCACCGGTCGACCCCCCGATCTGGACCATGTGAGCATCGGGGTCGAATCCGATTCTGAGTGGGTCGACCGAGTAGATGTCCAAAGAGCGCTGCAAGGTCACCGGGTCGCGTCCCACCTCGCCGCATGCAAGTTCGAGCTCCTCGATGATGGGCTTCACCGATTCGATGCGGGCTTCCCCGTGTGCCCACCAATTCCACTCGTCGCCAAAGCGGGCAGCGAGACGGATCATCCTGGGCTTGCCGGCGGCAACCACGATTGGCGGTCCCTCGGAGCGAGGACCACGGATCACCATCTCGGCCCTGTTGGCAGACCAAAACCTCCCCTGGTGATCTGCCTGTCCGTTCTTGAGCATCGAATGGATGATCTCGATTGCCTCCTCGAAGCGCGAGTAGCGAAAGTCGGTGGGGAATCCGAAGCTCTGATAGTCCTCATCGGGTGTGTTGCCTGCCCCGATTCCGAAGATGAATCGCCCGCCGGAGATCTCGTCGATGGTCTCGGCGATCTTGGCAAGCATGGCCGG
>QIDW01000027.1 GCA_003230435.1 Acidimicrobiia bacterium
GACGTCGTCCATGTGACCCTCCGTCACCGCGTACAGCGTGAGAACCTGTTCCTCGACCGGAACCGGGTCGTACTGCGGCTGTTTGAGAACTTCGACAACACGACGACCACGCTCCAGCTGCGCAAGCGAAGCGGCATCGAGCTCGGAGCCGAACTCGGCAAACGCTGCAAGCTCGCGAAACTGGGCCAGGTTCAACCTCAGCGGACCGGCGATCTTCTTCATGGCGGCTATCTGAGCTGCGCCACCCACACGAGACACTGAGATTCCGGCGTTCAGTGCCGGACGAACGCCCTGAAAGAAGAGGTCGGTCTCGAGGAAACACTGCCCATCGGTGATGGAGATCACGTTCGTCGGGATATACGCCGAGATGTCGTTGGCCTTGGTTTCGATGACAGGAAGACCTGTGAGGCTGCCGCCACCCAGCTCATCTGAGAGTTTGGCACAACGCTCGAGAAGCCGACTGTGGAGGTAGAAGACATCGCCCGGGTAGGCCTCACGGCCCGGAGGCCTACGCAGCAACAGGGAGATCTCGCGATAGGCGACGGCCTGTTTTGAGAGGTCGTCGAATATCACAAGGGCGTGCTCGCCCTGGTACATCCAGTGTTGACCGATTGCGGAACCGGCGTACGGCGCGTACATCTGCAGAGCCGCTGCGTCTGAGGCCGAAGCGTGCACGATCACCGTGTAATCCAGGGCGCCGTGCTCGGCGAGCGTGTCGACAACCTCGGCGACGGTTGAGGATTTCTGGCCAATCGCGACATAAATGCACTTAACGGCCTGGTCCGTGTCCCAGTACTGCTTCTGATTGATGATCGTGTCGACAACAAGTGCGGTCTTGCCGGTCTGACGGTCGCCGATGATCAACTGACGCTGCCCACGACCGATTGGAGTCATCGAGTCGATGGCCTTGATCCCCGTCTGTAGAGGCTCCTTTACCGGCTGACGCTCAACGACGGAAGGTGCCTGGGTCTCGAGAAGACGATGCTCGGTAGCCGCGATCGGGCCCTTCCCGTCGATCGGATTGCCCAGTGTGTCGATGACCCGGCCAAGAAGGGCATCGCCCACTGGCACCGAGAGTACGTTGCCCGTCTGCTTGACGGCGTCCCCTTCTTCGATGTGGGTGTACTCGCCGAGGAAAACGACGCCAAGGTCGTCCTCATCGATGTTCAAGGCCACTCCGATGAGGCCACCGGGAAACTTCAGCAACTCGGAGGCCATTGCGTTTGGCAGACCATCGACCCGGGCAACGCCGTCGGCAATGGACTTCACATAACCTATTGTCTCCTTGTCGATCTCGGGCTCCCAGCTTTCAATCTGGGCCCGGATCGACGCGGTGATCTGATCGGCGGTGATGGTCAAATCAGACATGTATCTCCTTGGATGCGTGACATTGTTTCATTGGGTCTCAACGGCCTGCCGCAGTGAGTCGACCCGGCGTGCCAATGATCCATCGATCACGGTGTCACCCACCCGCGCAACGATGCCGCCAATGACCGACTCATCGACGATCAGCTTGACTTCAACACTCTTTCCGGTGGCTCTGCCCAGCGCAGCGGCCAAGCGCTCGATTGTCTCGTCGTCGAGGGGCACGGCGGACCGAACTTCCGCCATCGCCTTGTCACGGGAAGCGGCAGCGGCTTCGACGACAGCCGTGGCGATGTCGGACAATTCGGATGCACGACCCTGGCTGACGATCAGTTGAACCAGGTCCACACTGAGGGAGGCCGCTCGGCCACCGATGAGATCGTCGATGAGTGCCTGCTTCTTCTCCAACGGCAGCTGGGGATCAGTCAATGTCGACCGGAGTTCAGGTGAGTCATCGAAGGCTCGGGCAATCGTGAACAGCTCGCTCTCGACGCGCTCCAATTCTCCCTCGGCCTTGGCGAGTTCGAATATGCCGCTGGCATAGCCCGTGATCCGGTTTTGCATCTAGAAGCCGATCTGATCTGGCATCAAAGGTTTTCCAGGTCAGCTAGGTAGCGGTCGATCAGAGCCTGATGGGCATCAGCGTCAAGGGCCTCGCCAACAATCTTCCCGGCGAGGTCGATCGAGATATCTCCCACCTGGGTCCGTGCGTCGGACAGAGCGCGAGACTTCTCAGCTGATGCGTCGTCACGCGCCTTGTTGCGGATGCTGTCGGCTTCACTCTCCGCCTTGGACAACAGATCTGTTCTCATTTGCTCGGCTGTGACCCGGGCATCTTCGAGAATCCTGTTGCCCTCGGACTTTGCATCGGCCAATTGAGCCCTGTAGTCCGAGAGAAGGCTCTCGGCTTCGACTTTCGCCTTTTCCGCATCGGCCAGTTCACCCGACACGGCTTGCTGACGAGCCTCGAGAGTCTGGTTCAGCGTGGGAAGTGCCCACTTCCAGACAAAGAAGAAGACGATCGAAAAGGCGAGGATCCCGGCGATGAGCTCGTTCGGCTCGGGAAGAACCAGACTCACGTTGGAGGTGGTTTCGACCTCTTCTTGTGCGAGCAGGGTCGCTGCGATCAGAAACTGCATTCCTTGACCTCTAGGCGATGAAGAAGAGCACGAAACCGATCAGCGCCAGCGCCTCGGTAAACGCGATTCCGAGGAACATCGTGGTTCTGATGGTGCCTGCCATTTCGGGCTGACGAGCCATCGCCGTGATTGCGTTCCCAACCACGATGCCGATGCCGATGCCAGGCCCAACGGCCGCGAGTCCATACCCAACTAGTGCGATGGCACCCTTGAGTACCTCGATATTGCCTTCCATTCTTTCTCCTTAGTGTTCGAATTCGACTGACGACTGGATGTAAACCGCCGACAGCAGAGTGAATATGTATGCCTGAAGGATCGAAACCACGATCTCAAATCCGTAGATCGCAAGTCCCAAGACAAACCATGGGACTCCGATGAGAGCCCTGGCCCCGATTTCGGGGGCCGCCAAGAGGAAGGTGACTCCTGACCCGAGGAGAAGAACCAGCAACAGGTGCCCCGCCACCATGTTCGCAAACAGCCGAACGGCCAGCGTGAACGGGCGAAGCAAGAAGATTGAGACCAACTCGATGATCCCAACGAGCCATCTCAAGGCGATCGGAACATGTTTGGGCCAGATCGTGTCGAGGAGATATCG
>QIDW01000261.1 GCA_003230435.1 Acidimicrobiia bacterium
TCTCGGATCCCGCCGCCGGTGCTGCGGACGTAGTCGAGGTCCTCGCTGTAGCGGAGTGGTTCAGGTGCATGGAGCTTGTGCAAACAGGTGCTCCCTCGGAAGACCAGCTCGTCACCGAGATAGTCGTCGTTGGCGATCTCGACGATGAGCCGGGACAGCAGCAGGTCCTGCTCGATCTGCTCCACCGTCGGCCACGGCACGGTGCGGCCCCATTCGGTGATTGCCGCTTGGGGGATCACGACGACTCCTCATCCGGGTACTCGGCGACGATCACGTTCCAGCGCCCATCGAGGTCTCCGGATCGTCCGTGGCCGGGGTCCAACGGAGTGGGCGTGACCCGTGAGGACGCAAGGCGTACCAGCGGTTCGGTGTCGACTTCCACGTCGACCTGCCCGGCCATGTAGTCGAGGAGCCACCCAGTGCGTTGAACGATCGACGCCGGATAGTCGGAGGCAACCTCGGCGAGACGACCAACATCGAGAGCATCCTCAACCAGCATGTCGCCGATGATGGTTGCCACGTTGAACAAGGCTCCACTCGCATTGGGGAAGGAAACGAGATCGAGCACGGTGGCTTCCGGTGTAGAGACACGCATCGTTCCGGTCGGGGTGTTGACAACATCGGTGGGACGATCCGACGTATGCACCGACGTGATGAATTCGATTCGGACCCGCCCGAACGTCCGAGCCCGAAGCCTTGCCGGCGTCATCACCTGAAAGACCTGAGGACGCTGATGGGAGAACCCGTGGATCTCAGCCGCCGAGAGGAGGCAGACGTAGTAGCCGTGGCCGAGATGGCGCATCATCGGATCCACGAAGTGAGCCGCCGGAACAGCACCCCAAGAGCGGAACTCGGGCGGGACGGCAACGTACAATCCCGTCGTAGGGCTGAACAGATACCCGCGCCGCCGCGACTGAGCCAACGACGGTGCCACATGATGCTCCGGGATTCCCAGCAGCTCAGCGGCATCGGTCGTGGTCACCCAGTGTCGACCGCGAGCCAGCAACCAGTCGGCCAACTCGCGCGGTTCGGGTGAGGCTGTCGCATCAGTCATGTACCGATACTAACCAGAATCTTTAGATTCGATACAGACCCGATGGCATTCGGGCAGACAGGTTTGGATTTGCTCGGGCACCCCATACGCCTGTATGGCTCTCCCATCGCGTACCACGTCGGGAGAGCCATGGCTCGCCGAACGAGATACAAACACCGAAGCGGACCGACACCCGGACCGTCGTCATGCCCATCCGAGGCCTCGATGGGCGGCTCGTGATTGGTTGATCAGTAGATCCAGCTAGCTGCGACACAAGCGACATTCAAAACCTGCTTCTGAGCTGAGGCAACATCGCTAGCGTCGGCGCAAGCGCCAGTCCTAAGACCAATCCGCTAGAACTCGTTAGAAGATCCGTTAGAAGTTTCGCCTCCCACGCAACAAGGCCCCGGTCAGATAACTCTCTGACCAGGGCCTTCGTTCGTAGCGGGGGCGGGATTTGAACCCGCGACCTTCGGGCACTCAAGAACCAGGCCCTGGTGTCGGTCCACTACGGTCACTTTCTCACTCACACGGTCCGTGTGCCTCTCGCGAATCCAAATCCAGGTGGCCCTCGGACAGCCGAAGTTGTGAAGACAGAAGAGAAGGGCTCGGACGTGGATCTGGCGTCGCATCTGCTGCTGGACGCTTTCCGTCAGACAGGCGACGTTGCGGTCGTGATCTCAAACGCCCATCCGGATCGCTGAGCAGGAGCTTGGGATCAGAGTCGGCATCATCAACCCGCAACCACCCAAACACCGAAGCCGTGTCCTGACCGGCACCTTCTTCAAACAGCTCCGACCCTCGATCCTGGCCGACTGCCAGCTGCCCGAAGTAATGCGCGATGCCGACGGAGAGTTCCGCAAACCTGCAACGTGGTGACCCCACAAACGCAGAGACCCGCCGAAGCGGGTCTCGCACCCAGCCACCGAGGCGACTGGGGGGATATACGGAGATTATCGCCGATTGGGCGGAAAACCTCAAGACTCAACCAAGATGACGGCTATCACCTCTGGATGGATACTGACGTAGCGACCGAGCCGGGGTGTTCGGTCCCAGCTACTCGCGGACCGTGTTGTCGATGGAGGACATGCCGCCAGGCAAAGGAGTTAGGTGACAGCACCGCGTCCGGGGTCAACATCTGTGTGACCGGGAGCGTTGCCGAGTACGCTCACGGGACCAGAGTGGGCGACAGAGGTAGGAACATTGCGTAGGTTCGTGCGTCCCGCTTTGGCGTTGAGCCTTCTTGTAGTGCTGCTCACTGCCGGCCTCGCAGGGGTTGCTCAGCTGAAGTTCTCCTCGTTTCTATCCGAATCAATCAACAGGCGTCTTGAGATTGTTGCTGCCACCTCGGCACGGGATTTCGGCGCTGCTATCGACCTTGGATTGTCTCTTGACGAGGTTGCGAACGGTCAGGCGATTCTCGATAGGGCCCGCAAACATGACCCCAGTATCGAGGCTGTCTATGTGATAGATCTCGACGGCAAGGTTCTTCACGTGGGCGGAACCGCGCCGAGTGCGATCGACGGCGAAACCCTCGAGAGCTTCGACCTTGCGCTCAAGGGTGTCACGGGACCTGACTGGGGGACGGAGTCCGACGAGGTCCTTCGAAGCGGGTCGCTCATCCAGGGAAGCTTCAGGCAGCCGGTTGGCGCCATCGTGGTGGAGTACCCCACAACGGAGATGCGGGGGCAAACCCGCTCGATGGCTGGCCGACTTGCCATCAACGGTCTTGTTGTGGCAGCGGGGCTAGCCGTCTTCGGTGCTGTTGTGCTTGGCGCGTTTCGATCTCGTCTTGCGCGTGTTGGGTCGGAGGGCAGCGTCGACAACGCCGATCTCTCCTCAGGCGGGCTTCTCGATCCCGAAAGCGATTCGGCCACTGAGCGAACATCGAGGCTTCTTGCTGTGTCCATATCGCTGCTGCTGTTGGTCGGCGTCACCGTATTTGGCGTGTTGATCGTGCGCGAGTTCAACAACGCTCTCGCCCCGGAACTCGAGAGACGAGCTGCCCTGATCGGGGAGACCATCAGTGACGACACAGAGCGTGCGGTTGCTGTCGGTATCCCGATCGACGAACTTGTCGGTGTTGGTGAGTACTTCGATGTGTTCCTCAATGAGTTCCCGGAACTGGACTATCTGGCGATACAGGACGATCAGGGGCAGATTCTCTACGCAGCGGGGACTGCGGGCCCTGACGGTGACACCCTCTTGGGAACAAGTGGGGCCACCGGATACGGCTTTAGTGTTCGAAATGAGTCCAGGGAGGTTGGGACGGTCGTCGTGGGCGTAGACAGCGGCTTCGTCCGGTCTCGCTTGCAGGATCTTGCTCTCGATGTCGTCGTGATCCTCATCGTTGCTCTGGTGATTGCTTTCGAGGTCACGCTTGTCCTCAGCCGACGTATCGCCACACGAAGTGTGCAGCTGCCTGCGGAAGGGCATTCAGCGGCCAGAAGCGGAGCAGGAGACATCCGCATCGTGCTGTTTCTCTTTGTCGTCGGGGAGGAGCTCAACAAGTCCTTCCTTCCCTTGTTGATCCAGGGCGCCGACAACCCGATCCCCGGCCTTGACCCCAACGTTGCGATCAGCCTCCCCATCGTTGCCTACTTGCTGACGATCGCCGTTGCATCGCCGATCGCCGGAAGGCTCATCGACCGATTCGGAGACAGGGGACTGTTCGCCATCGGTGTGGTGCCGGCAGCTCTCAGCCATCTCGGCATGGTGTTCGCGGACAACGTCATCCAGATCATCGGGTGGCGCTCTTTGACCGGCGTCGGCTACGCATTGGCAACCATCGCAGCCATGGAGTACGTACTCGACCGCATCCCGAGCGACAAGAGGGCAAAGGGGATTGGCGTCTTCATTGCGGTCATCATTGGAGGCACCTTCGCGGGTACGGCCCTTGGCGGCATACTCGCCGACCGTCTCGGCTATGACGTTGTGTTCATGATCAGCCTTGGTTTGGTCATGCTCGCCGGAGTGCTCGGACTCCGTGTCATGAGACAGAGAACCCCCATGAAGGGCGACGGGGCTGAACCCTTCTCGATGCGTGACATTGTTGTGGTACTCAAGCAGCCCTCCCTCGTCCTTCTGATGGCCGGTGTGACGATCCCGATGAACGTGTTGATGGCTGCGTTCCTCTGGTATCTGGTCCCGCTCACCATGGCAAGCGTTGGATCTTCGGCCTCGGAAATCGCACGAGCACTGATGGTGTATTACCTCGTGATCCTGTTGGGAGGACCGCTCGTGACGAAGGTCGCCGAACGGCGTGTCGGGAACTGGGTGCTCGTCGGCGTCGGGTCTGTAGTGTCAGGCGCCGTGCTGCTTCTCCCCGCTCTCTCACCTTCGGCCCTCACCGTCTCTCTTGCGGTACTCGTGGCTGGGATCGGGCATGCAGCCGTTCGTGGCCCCCAGATCGCCCTGGCGCTCGATATCGCCGACACAGAGTTCCCAGAGGGTGGCCGTGGTCCCATCCTGGGGGCCATGCGGTCACTCGAGAGGCTCGGAAGCCTCGCCGGGCTCCTCTTCGCCGCGATGCTCGCTGCCCGATTCGATCTCACGGTGGCGATTGGGGCGATCGGTGTCGCAGGCGCAGTAGCGGGCCTCATCTACTTGGTTGCCAGACCGTTGGTACGGTCCAAGGAAGTCGCGGATGCTTAGGTCC
>QIDW01000350.1 GCA_003230435.1 Acidimicrobiia bacterium
ACGGCCGTCGTCTGACCCGAATGTATACGGGAGCATCGGCTACCGATAATCGGGCGACTAGGGGCCGTCAGCCTGTCGTTGCCCGTCGATCAGATTCGTGAGAAGGGTTCGAGTTCTCTAAGAAGGGCTTGATAGTCGCGATGAGTATGCGGGCTCGACGTTCGACATCCACCACGTCACCGGCCTCGAGCGCAGTTCGCGGGAATACAGCCCCGCCGACGCCCAAAGCCGTTGCGCCGGCAGCGAGGAAAGCAGTGGCGTTGGAGGCGTCGACACCTCCGGTTGGCACGAGTGCGGGTTTGCCGAGAGGCCCGCGGATGGCCCTGACGAATTCGGGACCCCCCAACTCGCGAGCAGGGAATAGCTTCACCAGTCCTGCTCCGCTGTTCGCCGCTCGCCATACTTCTGTTGGGGTGGCCGCTCCTGGCACAGAGACCACGCCTGTCCTCGAAGCGGCGACGACCAGCTCGGGGTCAAGGTGGGGCGAAACTATGAATCGAGCCCCTGCCTCGACCGCCTGTTGGACCTCGAGCACCGAGCGGACCGTTCCGGCACCAACTGACATTTTCGGGTGGTTCTCGGTCAGAGTCCGGATGGCATCGAATGGGCGCATGGAGTCGAGCGTGACTTCGAGAGCGGTAAGGCCGGCGACTTCTGCTGCGGTGGCCATGTCATCCACGTACTGCAAGGGGCATCCGCGAAGGATCCCGATCACGGGCATCCGGGCAAGGGAAGCATGGAGGTCTGTCACTGGTGAGGGGTAGCCGGGTCGCTTCGGGTCATTGCGATCACAATCTAGATGCAACCAACTCTGCCGAGAGGAGGCCGAAGGGTACGAGCGAACGGGCGGAGGTAGATGAAGGCATGGCTACCGGGCGACTCGCAGTTCGCTGCGTCATGGTCGTGAAACCTCGGCCGCGAAGCGCCCCGAACCCCTATGCTGGTGTTTGTTATAATATACGGCCAGTGGCTTGCAGGCACCAGCCGACGCATGGCCGTCCGATTCTTGGGAGCAAATATGATAGGAAAGAAGCCATTCCGACCCCTGTTGATCGCTTCGCTGTTGCTGGCTTTGGCGCTCGTTGCAGCGGCGTGTGGAGGTGAGTCCGAACCAGCAGACACCACAGCTGTAACCGGTACATCGGCACCGCCGGCCACGGATGCGCCCGACCCCGGTGCCGCTCCGGCGACCACTGAGGCGCCGGCTTCGACCATGGAGCCGATCGTCGTTTCGCTATCGACAGACATCAACATCCTGGAGCAGCACTTGTTCCGGAGCACAGGCTCCTACGCAGTGACTAGAGCTCTGTACCAGCCTTTCCTCGATCAGGTCTACGTCGAAGCGGATGGCGCCCGGATCGGGACGAGCGAAGTCGTGCCCAGCCCTCTACTTGATTCGTACGAGGTGGCGGACGACGGCACAGCCACTTTCACGCTCAACCCGGACGCCAAGTTTGCCAGCGGTGATCCCATCACGGCTGCGGACGCGGTTTACATGCTTCGACGCAGCATCGAGGCGCCGGCAAGCTACATCCCTCTACTCCTGCCCTTCATTGCGATCGACTCGCCGGATGCGTTCACAGTGGTCGATGAACTGACCTTCACGATCGCTCCGAACCAGCCGACGGCGCTGTTCGACCGGTTCATGACGTTCCAGGTGTTCGGTCCAATCCAGGAGTCGCTCGCCAATGAACAGGCGACAGACGACGATCCGTTTGCCTTCGAATACTTCACAACCAACGCCAACGCCTCCGGCCCCTACACGCTGACAAGCTGGGACCAAGCCCGTGGCGAGGTCATCTTGGATCCGAACCCGGGTTGGCCCGGTCAGGTTGCCAACGATGGCATCATCGTGCGCAATGTGCCGGACGCCTCGCAGAGGGCCCAACTACTCCAGAACGGCGACCTCGACGTCGCCGTCGGGCTGCCACCGCGGCTGGTCGCCGAGCTGAGGGACGATCCTGACGTCAACGTGTACACAGCACCGTCGACACGGCTCATCTACATCGGCATGAACTCCGCAGCGGAGCCCAATCTCGACAACAAACTGGTCCGCCAAGCGATCTCATACGCGGTCCCGTACCAGGCTCTCATCGATAATGTGATGTTCGGTTTCGCCTCAACAGCCGGAACGCTCATCACATCGAACATGGACACCTACCAGGGTGAGGCCGCCGGTATCTACACGACTGACCTGGCGAAGGCGCAGGAACTCATGGCGGAATCCGGCGTCGCCCCCTTCGAAGTCGAGCTGGCGGTCCAGAACTCGCGGTCTCAGGATCAGGAGGCGGCGGTATTCATCCAGGATGCCCTCAGGGAGATCGGGATCACGGTGAACATCAATGTCCTGCCCGACGGTGAGTACTCCGAAAAGCTGAACGGCCGCGAACTCCCGATGTTCTTCCACGAGTGGTTCTCGTGGGGCGACGATCCGTTCTACCAGATGACGTTCCTCGCCAAATGTGACGCGTTCACGAACTTCGCCGGCGCCTGCAACGAGCGGCTCGACGAGATCATCGCGGAGGGAACGTTCGAAACCGACCAGCAGCGACGCGACGCTCTGGGCCTCGAAGCCCAGCAGCTGATGGTTGACGATGCCAATCGAATCTACCTGTGGTCGGCGGACTGGATTCTGGCGACTCGGGCGGATATCAGCGGTGTGACCAAGGACTTCACCGAAGTTCCGAGGTTCGAGAACCTCTCGAGAGGCTGACACACAACCTACGTAGACATTGTGGCTGCGCCCGCGGGCGCAGCCACACTGCTATCAAAGGTGGGTATGCGACGGTATTTGGCCAAGAGGTTCGGAATAAGCCTTCTGACCATCTTCGGTATCGTGGTAGTGGTTTTTTTCATAGTGAGGGTCGTACCCGGCGATGCAGCGGCCTTACGGGCGGGTCCCTATGCAACCGAGGAGCGAATCCAGTACATAGCTGATCAATACGGTCTCAACGATCCGATATCAAAACAGTTCGTTGATTACATATCCGGGTTCGTGCAAGGCGATCTCGGAGTGTCGATTCGCACCGACCAGCCGGTGCTCGGCGAGCTGCTCGATCG
>QIDW01000471.1 GCA_003230435.1 Acidimicrobiia bacterium
CTGATAGATCGTGGTGTGTGCCAGAGAAACATGAAATGACGCTCAACCTCAGTCACCAACAGCGCCGCATCCTCGCGTACAGCATTCCCGTTCTTGCCGTTCTCGCTGCTCTCCTCTTCGGCGCGGTCATGCTCATCCTTCTCGGTGCCAACCCGTTCGAGGGATACGTCGAGATGTTCGTCGGCGCCTTCGGGTCCGGCAGTGCACTGGTCTCGACGATCCTGAAGGCCACACCCCTTCTGTTCGTTGGTGTCGGCATCGTCATAGCGTTCCGCGCGAACGTCATCAATATTGGAGCAGAGGGCCAGATGGTGCTTGGCGGGCTCTTCGGCACCATTGCCGCCCTCTCCCTACCTGAGATGCCATCGATAATCATGATCCCCTCCGTGCTGCTCGCAGGAGTCATCGGCGGTGCGCTGTGGGGCTGGATACCCGGGGCCCTGAAGGCGTACTACCGGGTGAATGAGATTCTCAGCACGATCATGCTCAACATCGTTGCCGTGCAGTTGATGAACTACCTGCTGCGTGGTCCGCTCATAGACCCGGCCGAGATCGAACGTGGTACCCGCATTCCCCAAACCGAACGGCTCCCCGAGTCGGCCGATCTCCCGCTCCTGTTCGGGAGCGATCGCCTTCACATCGGCCCGGTTATCGCCGTTCTCGCTGCGATTGCGGCGTACTACCTCCTGTGGCGAACGCCGTTCGGATATCGCCTCCGTGCCGTCGGCCTCTCCGAACACGCAGCCCGTTATGCAGGCATTCCCGTGCGTCGAACGATCACTCTCGCGCTCACGTTATCCGGCGCTCTGGCCGGTCTCGGCGGCGCGGTACTGGTCTTCGGAAGCGAGAGCCATCGTATGGTCACCGACGGTTCGACACTGGGTTTCACCGGCGGTGCAGGGTTCAACGGCATCGTGGCGGCGCTGCTGGGTGGTCTCCATCCGATCTGGACCATCCCCGCATCCTTCCTGTTCGGCGGTCTCATCGTCGGCGGTCAGGCGTTGCAGCGGGCGGTCCAGGTTCCGTCAGCGCTGATCATTGCGCTCACTGGTCTCGTTGTCATATTCGTCGTCGCGGCGGACCGATACCGGTTGAAGCTGCTCGAAACCGATGGGCGGAATCAACAGATCAACGACGAGGGCAGCATGCCAGGGGGCGATGATGCAACCGCCCTCGGATCGGTGTACGACCCGGCGCCGACAGGTACCGACTCATACGACACGGGGGATCCGCAGTGAGTGAGGTCTTCACCGTCGCAGTACTCGTTGCCGTCACGGCCTCAGCGATCCGGCTCGCCGTTCCACTGCTCCTTGCCTCGCTCGGAGAGACGTTCGGTCAGCGAAGCGGCGTACTCAACCTCGGCGTGGACGGGATCATGCTGCTGGGAGCGTTCGCCGGATATTACGCGGTGCTGAAGTCCGGCAACGTATGGCTCGGGCTCTTCGCAGCCGCGATCGTCGGCTTGGTGCTCGGGCTCGCCTCGGCAGTGATTGCCGTGACGCTGAAGGCCGAGCAGGGCATCAGTGGTATCGGCATCTATCTCTTCGGGTTGGGGATGAGCGACCTACTCTTTCAGAAGCTCGTCGGGACGCCTATCCCGATCGACACCTTCCCCAAGGTCAACATTCCGATCCTTGCCGATATCCCTTACATCGGGCCGATGTTCTTCCAACACAGCCTCGTCATCTATCTGGCGTTCGCCGCCATCCCCTTCGGCACATTTGTCATCAATCGCACGACGTTCGGCATGAACATCCGGGCCGTTGGTGAGTACCCCGAAGCAGCCGACACGCTGGGTGTCAGCGTGGAGCGGGTCCGATATGCAACACAATTGATCGGAGGGACGCTCGCAGGAGTCGCCGGCGGCGTCCTCGCCATCTCGCTCGGCATCTTCCAGCAGAACCTGACCAACGCCGCCGGGTTCATCGCCATCGCCCTCGTCTACTTCGGTGGATTCCGGCCGATCGGCATCATGCTCGGAGCGCTCCTGTTCGGATTCGTCAATGCGCTGGTGCTCGAGCTGAAGACGTTGGAGGTCATTCCACGCGATCTCTCCAACTTGTTCGCCATGGCTCCCGCAATAATTACGATTCTCGCGTTGGCCTTCGTTGCAAGGCGTTTCCGAGCGCCCGCAGCGTTGACCAAACCGTTCACGAGAGGACAGTAGAGGGCCGCGCGTGGCCCACAGACAAAGGAGAAACCTTGAAGAAGAGAAGAACAAAACTAGCCATCCTGATTGCCGTGTTTGCGCTCGTCGCAGCCGCGTGCAGCAGCGGCGGCGACGATGCCGGGGACGGCGACTTCAGGATCGCGATCGTGGCGCCGTCGGCTTCGAATGACCTTGCGTTCACGCAATCGATCGTTGACGCGGCGAACGTGCTCAAGGAATCGGGTGTGATTTCCGAGGTTGCGATCACCGACGGCACGTTTGTCGTTGATGACGCTGCCGTCGCGATCCGTGGCTACGCGGATGACGGTTACGACCTCGTGATCGCCCATGGTTCGCAGTACGGAGGATCGCTCCAGGAGATCGCGCCTGATTTCCCTGAGACTTCGTTTGCTTGGGGTACATCGGCAGACACGTTCGGTCTTCCCAACGTGTACTCGTATGAGGCTGCATCCGACCAGGGTGGAAGGGTCATGGGGATCATGGCTGCAGCTCTGTCCAATAGCGATGTTGTCGGGATCGTCGGTCCGATCGAGGTCGGCGACGCGAAACTGTATGTAGACGGATTCAAGGCCGGTGTTCTCATCCAGAAGCCGGGCGCAGATGTTCGTGTGAACTACATCGATTCGTTCAGTGACGTGGCACTGGCTTCCGAAGCGGCAACCTCGCTGATCGGCGCAGGCGCCGATGTGTTGTCGGGTACGGCCCAGATGGTCGTTGGAGCGGTCGGCGTGGCGAAGACAGAAGGTGTCCTGTGGTTCGGTACCCAGGCGAACCAGACAAGTCTCGCACCCGAGATCGTCGTCGCCTCCCAGGTATACCACTGGGATGTGATCCTTGAGGAGATCATCAATAACGTGAAGGACGGCAAGCTCGGTGGCGAGCTTCGCCAACGAGGGGCTGGTCATCGAATACAACGATGGTTATGACCTTCCGGCTGATGTGAGGAAGCTTGCAGACGACGCGATCGAAACGATCAAGTCCGGAGGATAGAAACGAAGGCAGGTAGGGGACCCCTCGGGTCCCCAGATGCGTGTGACGGGTACTCCCGGTCCGATACTCGAGATGCGGGGAATCACGAAACGATTTCCCAGCGTGGTCGCGAACGACAGCGTCGACTTCAACCTCTACGCGGGCGAAGTGCACACACTTCTCGGTGAGAACGGTGCGGGCAAGAGCACGCTGATGAAGGTCTTGTATGGCTTCTACCCGGCCGACGAAGGGGAGATCCGGATCGACGGTGAGGTGGTGACGCTCGACAGCCCAGCGGTTGCGATCGAGCACGGGATCGGGATGATCCATCAGCACTTCATGCTGGTCCCAACCCTGACGGTTGCCGAGAACGTGGCGCTCGGTCTCAAGTCGGATCGCGGTGTGCTGACCGATCTCGACGTCGTGTCAAAGCGGATCCTCGAACTCGCGGATCGCTATGGGCTCGAGCTCGACCCGTCCGCCCTCGTCTGGCAGCTCTCGGTCGGTGAAAAGCAACGGGTTGAGATCATCAAGGCGCTCTATCGTGACGCAAGGCTGCTCATCCTCGACGAGCCGACGGCCGTTCTGACGCCTCAAGAGGTCGAACAGCTGTTCACGACATTGCGCCAGCTCGTCGTCGATGGGCGTGGTCTGATCTTCATCTCTCACAAGCTCCACGAGGTGCTCGCCCTCAGTACCCGCATCACCGTATTGCGGCACGGCGCCGTGACCGGCGAGGTTCCTGTCGAAGGTGCCACTCGGGAGAGCCTCGCGAACATGATGGTCGGGCGGCAGGTGAAGCTCAGACCGGACAAGCTCCCTGCTGAACCGGGCGAGGTTGCTCTCGAGATCCGTGATCTGACGGTGATGGGCGACCGCGGTGTTGTCGCGGTGGATCATCTCGACCTGGACGTGCGCAAGGGAGAGATTCTCGGTATCGCAGGTGTGTCGGGAAACGGGCAGCGCGAGTTGGCCGAAACCATTGCCGGCCTGCGGCCGCCTCAGGGAGGGACGATCAAGGTCGCCGGTACCGACGTGACGGGTGCGCTCCCGAAGAAGGTCCGTCAGGCGGGCCTTGCCTACGTTCCTGAGGAGCGCATGCGCGAGGGTGCGATCGGTGGATTCACGGTCTGGGAGAACCTCCTCATGATCGACCAC
>QIDW01000271.1 GCA_003230435.1 Acidimicrobiia bacterium
CCCAACCGTGTCGCCTGGGAGTACGCCCTCCTGGCGAGGTCGGCCCCGCTGATTCCCTTCGGGAAACCCAGGTAGTTCTCGATCAGGGTCGACTGGGCGGCCTGGCCTCCGGGTGCCGAGGATTCGATGAGAATCGTCTTGAGACCCTCGGATGCCCCATAGACGGCAGCGGCAAGACCGGCGGGACCGGCTCCGACGATGGCGACGTCGTAGGTCGGCGAGCTGGCGTGGGTTTTCAGACCGATGCGCTCGGCGAGTTCGTTGGTGCTCGGGTTGGTCAGAGGGTCACCGTCGGCTAAGAGAACGAGTGGAAGGTCGACGAGTTGGGCCCCTGCGGACTCCATGAGACCTTTGGCCTCGGGGTCCTTTTCCAACGATTGTGACCGATACGGGATCTGATTCATGGCAAGAAAGGCCTTGAGATCGAAGGCCGATTTTGACCACTCCTGACTGATGATCCGTATCCCGTCGAACGTTGGCCGGAACCCTGCCTGCCAGTCGCTGAGAAGATCATCGAGAATCGGGTAGAGCTTCTGGTCGGGTGGGTCCCAGGGTTTCATGATGTAGTTATCGAGCCCGATATCGTTGATAGCGTCGATCGCCACATCGGTGTCGGCGTAGGCCGTGAGCAGAGCCTTTTTGGCGGTCGGAAACAGCTCCAGTGATTCTCTGAGGACGTCGACTCCCGACACGATCGGCATGCGCTGATCCGAGAGAATGAGGGCCAGTGGATCGCCACGGAGTGCAAGCTCTTTGATCGTTTCGATGGCCTCCTGGCCACCCGTGGCGCCCAGGATGCGGTAGTCGCCCGCAAAATGAGATCTCAAGTCTCGCTGTACGGCTGACAGGACCTCAGGCTCATCGTCGACAGCCAGGATGACGGGGCGTGTTTCGCTCACATCACCAGCAAATCGTCAGCGAAGCAGTATCTCCAGGACTCGCCAGGCTCAATCGAGGTGACGAGGGGGTGGCCGTGCTGTTCCCAATGGCCCCTAGCGTGTTGGTTCTTGGAGTTGTCGCAACAGCCCACCATCCCACAACCCAGACAGGATCGAAGGTGGACCCAGGTGTCACCCATGGTTACACATTGCTCGCAAACGGTGGAACCTGGTTCGGCGGCGGTTGTCAGACTGTCGAGGTGGTCACATGTCTTGGTGCTCATCAGCCTCCTGAATAATACGAGTAGCCCGCAGTATGCGGGCTACTCGGTGTTACTTGATCGTTTCGTTCAGATGCTGGCGAGGGCCTGTTTTATCGCCCGACTCACATAGACCTTGGCGAGATGGCTCTTGTACTCCTCTGATCCGTACAGATCTTCGAGCACTGTCACACCCTCCAGAGCATGTTCTGTTGCGGCTGCCACTGCCGCGTCCGAACCGTCGGTGCCGACGAGGGCGTCAGCGACGCCGGACGCCAGGGTGGGTTTGGTGCCCACTCCAGTGAGAGCGACCCGGGCGGCTTCGATCGATCCGTTGGACTTCTTCACCCAGGCGGCCGCCCCGGCGACTGCGTAGTCAGAGTGACCACCTCTACGACCGAGCTTGTCGTAAGCAGAACCTTCGCCCGCTCCCGTCTTTGGCAGTCGGATGGAGGTGAGGATTTCGTCCGCGTTCAATGCCGAAGTCAAGGAGTCGACGAAGAACTCAGACGCTGGGATCTCCCGCGTCCCTGACGCCGATTGCGCAACCATCACCGCTCCACATGCCAACGCGCCTGCCGGCTGGTCGGCCGCTACGTCGGCGTGTGCCAATGCACCACACGTGGTTCCCCGGTTCCGTACCTGCACATCCCCGGTGAGAGATGCCGCAGCCGCCAGGGCTGACGCGTTGGCGCCCACCGCATCACTAGAAGCGGTCTCGCCATGAGTCACCAGCGCACCGATTGAGATGTGGTCTCCGCCGTCTTCGATAGTGGCAAGACCCGGGATGCGGGCGATGTCGACTATCACGGCTGGGGAGAAGAGCCGCATCTTCATGAGAGGAATGAGACTCATCCCGCCGGCCATCACCTTGGAGTCGTCGCCGAGGGCGGCGAACGCCTCCTCCAGCGAGCCGGGGGCTACGTAGTCGAACTGTCTCGGATACATATCATTCCTGAATGGCGGCCCAGACCCGTTTCGGCCTGAGCGGCATGTCAATGTGTTTGACTCCCAGCGGATCAAGAGCGTCGACCACCGCATTGACGATGGTCTGGGCCGTGCCGATGGTTCCCGCCTCACCGATTCCCTTGGCTCCGATCGAGTTGATGTTCGTTGGTGTAACGGTGCTGTTCAGCTCGTAGAACGGCACATCACCAGCAGTCGGGATCGGATAGTCGAGCAACGACCCAGTAAGTAGGTTTCCGTCCTCGTCATAGACGACCTCTTCGAGCATGGCTTGGCCGATGCCGTGGGTGACGCCACCGTGCACCTGTCCGGCGACGATCATTGGATTGATCTGGTTCCCACAGTCATCGACTGTGAAATAGCGGAGAATGTCGACGTTTCCGGTGTCGGGATCGACTTCCACCATCGCCAAGTGCGATCCGAAAGGCCACGTGGCGTTGGGCGGGTCGAATATGACATGGGATTCGAGACCACCTTCGATCTCACTTTCACCAAGTCGATGGGGTAGGTAGGCGGCAGCAGCAATCTCGCCCCATTCGACGCTGCTTTCGGGTGATCCCGCGACCGATGCGCCTTCCGCGTCCAACTCGATGTCCTCTGCCGAGGCTTCGAGAAGATGGGCGGCGATGTCCTTGGCTTTCGCTGCGACTCGTTCGGCGGCGTCGTACGTAGCGCTCCCATCCACAGCAACCGATCGGCTCCCGAAGGTTCCGATACCCATTGGAGCCTCACCGGTGTCACCGTGAATTACTCTGATCTTCTCCACTGGAATCCCCAGCCTGTCAGATACGAGCTGTGCCCACGCCGTCTGATGCCCCTGGCCACTCGGGCCGGTGCCGGTAATCACCGTCACAGAGGCGTCGGGATTCACCCGCACCAGACCGGTACCATAAAAACCGGCCGGCAATCCGTAGGTCGACCAGGAAAATCCAAGCTCGGAGAGCGCGGTGGGTGCGAAACCACACACCTCGCAGTAGCTGGAAATGCCGATCCCGACGTAACGTCCCTCGGCGCGTGCGGCGTCGCGCTCGGCCTTGAGAGCCTCGTAGTTCGACACTTCAACCAGCTTGTCGAGATTTGTGCTGTAGTCACCGGTGTCCATGGCAAAGCCGATCGGTGACACCACTGCCTCGTCGAACTTCTCGATGAAGTTCTTCTTTCGAACTTCGACCGGGTCGACCCCGACCTCCCTAGAGAAGGCATCGATTGCCCGTTCCAGGTAATAGGCGGCCTCCGGTCGACCGGCACCTCGACAGGCATCGGTGGTCATCTTATTGGTGAAGACGCATGTCACCTTCCAATGAGTCGAGAACTTGTATTGCCCCGAACCCACAAAAAGACCGAGGAAGGGGATAGCCACAGTGAGGTTCTGCTCGTACGCACCCATGTCAGCGATCGCATCGAGCTCATATCCGAGAATCTCACCATCCTTTGTCCCTGTGATGGTCGCGGTGCCGACCCACCCCCGGCCATGGGTCGACGAGCCCGTAGATTCACGCCGGGTCTCGGTCCACTTGACTGGCCGACCGAGGGCTTTCGCTGCGAATGCGACCAGAATCTCGTCGTTGTAGATGTTGAGCTTGACGCCGAACCCTCCACCGACTTCAGGCGCAATAACCTGGACATGGGTTGCATCGAGGCCAAACGTGGTCTTTACCGCTCCCATCAGAGCGTGTGGAATTTGTGAGCTGGAGTGGATAACGAATCGGCCGTAGCCTGCCTGCCACTCGGCAACAACCGAGCGTGGTTCGATTGCCACCGGCATCAGACGCTGATTAACAGCTTCGACGCTAACGCTGACGGTGTCGTCACGGGCCTTGGCGTCGGCGATCGTCTGCTTGGTGGCCGCGATACCTTCCTCGTCACCCCAAGGTCCCGCTTCCCAGGCCAGAAGGACGTTCGACTCGAGGTCGTCGTGAACGAGCGAGGTGTCAGCGGCTGATTCCTTGAGGTCAATGACCGCCTTGAGTGGCTCGTAGTCGATGTCGATGAGATCGGCGGCGTCTTTGGCCTGATACGTACTCTCGGCAACGACCATGGCGACTGCCTCGCCGACATGTTTGACCTTGCCATGCGCCAACAATGGACGTCCCTTTGCCACCTTCACTTGGGCGAGCAAGTCGCCGAGATGTGCCACGTCCTCATGGGTGTAAACGGCGACAACTCCATCGGCTGCCCTTGCGGCGCTGGTGTCGATCGAGTTGATTTTCGCGTGTGCAAACGGGCTTCGAGCAAACGCCACGTGAGTAGTCCCTACCGGCGAAACATCGTCTACGAACTGGCCCAACCCTTGGATGAGGGCGGGGTCCTCTCTGCGTCTTACCGAACCACCTAACGCACTAGTGGTCGCCATTATTCGCCTCCTTCCCAGTCCGGCGGGGCTGGTTCTTCGCCACGCATCTTTGCGCCCGCGTACTCAACCGCACGCACGATGTTGTGATACCCGGTGCATCGGCAGAGGTTGCCCTCGATGCCGTGCCGAATCTCCTCTTCAGACGGATTGTTGTTTTGCTACGGACGTCATGATCATTCCCGGCGTGCAGTAGCCGCATTGCAGTCCGTGACGCTCCCAGAAGCCTTCCTGTACCGGGTGAAGGTCACCATTGCTGGCCATTCCTTCGATGGTGGTGACGTTGGCTCCATCGGCTTGGACGGTGAGCATCGTGCATGACTTCACCGCCTTGCCATTGACATGGACCGTGCATGCGCCGCAATAGCCCGTCTCGCATCCGACGTGGGTGCCGGTTAGCCGTTGGTCTTCGCGCAGAAAATGAACAAGGAGAGTCCGGGGCTCTACGTCGGCCGATACCTCCTTACCGTTGATTGTCATCGACACTTCCATGGAGGAGTCCTTCCGTAGCGACTGAGTAAAACGGAACCTATCAAATCGGTGAGGGGTCATGTCGGGCGATGTCACCCTTTTGTCAGACTTCTGGCGATGGTCACGGGCCAGTGAGATAACTTGGTGTACGGAAGATCGAATCTCTTGAATCCGCTGCCCCAATTCGGCACGATCGGATGGTGGTCTCTGAAGCATCCCGGCACGCCCTCTATGCTGAGCTCGAACACTTGCTCGGAACCGAGCATGCCGACACCCTGATGACGAATCTTCCTATGGAGTCCACAGACCAGCTAGCCACCAAGACCGATGTCGGACGTCTCGAGGAGAAGTTCGACCGTCTCGAGGCCAAGTTCGACGCCTTCGCCGCCGAGATCCGCGGAGAAATTCGGGAGATGCACAAACTAATGCATGATCAGTTCCGCAATTACACGATCACCATGGTCGGAGCCATGACCGGTCTCACCGCTATCTTTGGGGTGATCGTCGGCGTTTTGGGCTAGGTAGCCCCGTACAACTCGGCTTTGCGGCTGGAGGTGGCGATAGGTCCGGGAGACTCTTAACGTGCCTGACAAATCAGGGCCCGTAGCTCAATCCGGTCAGAGCAGCGGACTCATAAGACGCTAGGGGTGAAACACAGTGCGACGGGTCGTTTGCCCAGGTCACCGAACACCGAAATGCCAGTGTTATCCGCTGTGATAGTGCCCTGACAGACCCACCGAGATGACGGCTGTCCTTCTGGTTCGTGGAGGCTTCTCAGTCGTCCTTGGCTGGCGATCGGCTTGAGGCGAGACCCCTGAGCAGTTGGCACCCTGAATGGCACCCTGGCCCGTACATAAGTGCCTGATTGTGCGGCGTCCACACCTGAGACCGACTGGCCCCCGTCATGCCCGGTTCGCGGACCTAGGAGGCGCCGAGAAGTTGGCCGACTCCCTTGTCGGGTGACCACGAAGGGCATGTTTTAGTTCAGGAGCTGGCCGAAGCCTTTCCCAACAGCAACACTCCCAGATAGATGATGACGAGAGTCAACACCCCCGAACTGATCGGGAACAACACAAATGTGGACACCTCGGTCGCCCCGGCGAAAGCATCCATGAACCCGGTAACGAGACCGACCAGTCCGGCGAGGACTGTTACCCAAGCCAGCCACGACGGATACTCATCCGAGGCTGCCAAGGCCAGCCCGTAAAGGAGCGCTGTCAGCCCGAAAAAGGTGATCACCCAGGCGTTGAACAGCCCACCGCTGATCACAGCGGCGCTGGCCAGGGCATCGACTCCAACGGCATCCACCGCTTGACCGAAGCTGGCGTTGATGGCAAACGCCGCCACACCGATCGTCGTGCCGATGACCGCAGCACCCAAACCGAAATGGGCCCAAGCCGACGCCGGCGCATCCTTAACTGATTTAGTGACGGCGTAGAACCCGGCCAGGATGAGCAGCAAGGCCACCACGACACCTATCTGGATTAGCTCCCAGGCGCTGCTGGTGGCCACGACATCCAATAGCGCCGTTGGATCTCCAAGGTCGTCGGCAGCGGGACGTGGAGCGAAAACATTCACCACAACCGCGAGGATGCCCCCAATGATCGCCGCCCACGCACCGACACGAAATACGGTTCTGTCCTCCATCGCAAACCTCCTCTGTGCAAGATGAAACAGCCGTTGCTGGCGGACCCTCAGGCCCGCCCATACTCAACCCTACATCTCACAACCGTCCACTGCCCGCACGCCCCCGACTTCACCGTCTTGGCGCCCATAAGTGCCTGATTGATGGGCGCTGATTTGATTCCGGTGCTGGTATCTGGCTGTGTGGCTGGCTGATGGGACGCGACATCAACCAAAGCAGCAAAAGCCCGGTCACCGCGCCGATTATTGCCCCGAATGAAGCCCAGCCGACGAAACATCGAACGAACTCTGCGCAATCGCCCACGATGCTCAAGCCGGCGACGGCACCAGCAGTCCAGCTCGCGATGCTGGCCGGGATCCACCAACCGGCCTCCGCGAAATGCTGCCGGAGGAAGAGCCACTGGGCTGTGCCCACCGCAGCGCCCAGAGTCGTTCCCGTTCTCACCACGTCGCTGCCGTCGCCCACAGCCCACGCCAAGGCAACCTGCCGGCTCACACCCGTAGCCATGCCTACTGCACCCCCGACGGCCATACCCAGAATGGTTGCCATCACCCACCAACCGGCACGGGAGATGTGCCTTCGCAAAACAAGCCACTGAGCCAGCGGCTGCAGAGGAGTAAAGACAAAACCCAGACCGCTCGCCACCACCCACCACAGCCACATGCCCAATCCAGGTGCGCGGTCACTCGTCATGGATCTCGTCCTCCTTCCAGATAGCGGTCAACGACATCGAGAGCCGAACAGTCCGCCGAGACCAGTGCGTCAGGACTAGCCCAGGCTTCGCACATTACAGACGAACAGAACGGGTCGGCGGGTGACAGAGACTGACCCGGCACCTCACGAATCTCCCCACCAGATGCCCATCACCCATATGTGCCGTTATGGGCGGTTTGGGGAGCGTATTGTTGGCTTAGCCGGTCGGCCTGGCCGGTCTGGAGGCACTAACTAATGGGCAACAAGGACAAGGGCGGTAGGAACACCAAGAAGGC
>QIDW01000201.1 GCA_003230435.1 Acidimicrobiia bacterium
CGAGACCCGCAACAGGCATCGTCAGAAAGATGAGAACAGCGATTCGCCAATCCCAAAGGCCGGCGAACACGGGGAGCAGCATCCCTCCCAGAAAGGTGCCGAACTGGACGCCCGACTGTTTCACGCCGGTGACGATCCCCCTCGAGCCGGCGGGAACGTTGTCGACGATGAGAGAGTTCGTGGCTGGGTTGGCCCAGCCCATGGGCACACCCGTTGAGATGGCGGCGAGAACGAGAAACCCGTAGGACGGCGCCAATGCGAAGGCGGTCAGCGTGAATATTCCCAACGCGAGAACGTTGCGGGTGGCCGTCACCGCTCCGATCCGGTCGGTGATCCGACCGAAGAGTGGCGACACCAGTGCGCCCACCAAAGACGTGGCTGTCACCAGTAGCCCGACCTGAGACCGTGCAATTCCGAAACGATCGATCAACTCGGCTGCCAGGACGCTCGCCACGATTATCGGGAAGGTGGCGGTGGCCATAGTGGCGGCGGTGACCGCGCCGAGTCCCGCTCTGGAAAAAGACGGCATCGCCGCCCAAGTTACTCAGCGTGTGAAGGGACCGGGCCACACGCCCCCAACCTGTGCACACGCTTGCGCGGTTACGCGCCCGGCTCTGAACCACACGGCATACACCCCAACCAGCGCCAAGATCGTCCGTAGGATCTGACTGTCGATCAAGAACACGGCCGAAACTGTCAGGGAAGCCACGATGGAAACCGCGGCGGTCCACTTCATTCTCACGGTGAGCCCATGATCGCGATAGCCCGTGATGATCTTGCCAAAGTAGCGGTGATTGAGCATCCAGTTGTGCATCTTCTCCGAAGACATCGAGAAGAAGAACGCCGCCAGGATTATCAGATCGAACGTGGGAATCCCCGGCAGGTAGCTGAGGGGGATCAAAGCGAGGCAGAGGAAACCCAGTACGAAGAAAACGCCACGCACCAGCGGGTTGCGCTGTTTTATTGACGCGTCAGTGCTGACAGGCTGAGCCATCAGGGAAAGTTATCGGGGGTGGTTGCTGACGGCGAGTCGGCAAACAAAACCGACTACCTTCGCGCCCTACCGAGAAGGAAATGGGATAACGGGTGCCAATCGCCACACCTGAGAAGTACCGGGAAATGCTCGACTCCGCTCGCAGCGGCCGATACGCCTTGCCCGCGATCAACGTCACGTCGTCAACCACCGTTCTTGCCGCGCTCGAGGGTTTCAGCGAAGCAGGCTCCGACGGGATCATCCAGGTCTCCTACGGAGGAGGCGAGTTTGCGTCCGGTCAGTCCAATAAGGACATGGCGTTGGGGGCGCAAGCACTAGCCGAGTTTGCCAACGTTGTCGCTCCCCGATATCCGACCAGCATCGCACTACACACCGACCATTGCCCACCCGACCGGGTGGATGGCTTCATCCGACCACTGCTCGCAGCAAGCGCTGAGCGTCAGGCACGCGGACAGGGTCCGCTGTTCCAGAGTCACATGCTCGACGCCTCTTCCATACCCATGGAGGAGAACCTCGCTCTTGCCGACGAGCTCCTGGACAAGTGCGCCGAGTCGGGCATCATTCTCGAACTGGAGATTGGGATCGTGGGGGGCATCGAGGACACCACCGACCACGAAAACGTGGACCGCTCCAAGCTCTACACCTCGCCTGAGGACATGGTGCGGGTCTCCGAAGTGCTCGGGACTTTCGACCGGGGGCGTTACTTGCTCGCAGCCGTCTTTGGAAACGTCCATGGCGTCTACAAGCCGGGTGCGGTTCGCCTAGACCCGAACATTCTGGCAGAGGGCCAGGCAGCCGTGGCTAAACGATTCGGTGACGAGGCCCGCCACTATCTGGTGTTCCATGGGGGAAGCGGTTCGGGCCTCGAGGAGATCCATGAGACACTGGACTACGGCGTCATCAAGATGAACATCGACACCGATACCCAGTACGCATACACCCGCCCCATCGTCGATCACATGATGTCCAACTACACGGGGGTGCTCAAGGTTGACGGAGAGGTCGGCAACAAGAAGGTCTACGACCCGAGGTCTTACATGAAGAAGGCCGAGGTAGGAATGGCAGAGCGGGTGGTGGCGGCTTGCGAGATGCTCAGGTCGGCTGGGAAGAGCATCGGATAGATGGATCCACGCCACACAACCTGGGCCACATCTGACAGGTTTGTCCCACGGACCTTCATTCGACCATTCGTCCGGTTCGGCGCAATCGAGGCCTCTTCTGGAATCGTTCTTCTCATCGCCGCCATCGCCGCCGTCGTATGGGCGAACAGCGCGTGGTCGGAGACATACTTCTCGCTCCTCGAAGAGCCCATCACCTTCGAGTTCCTGGGAATCCACTTCGAAGAGTCTCTCCAGGACGTCATCAACGACGGGCTCATGGCCATCTTCTTCTTTGTCGTCGGTCTCGAGATCAAACGAGAGTTGGTGATTGGAGACCTTCGCGATCCCAGGGCAGCGGCGTTGCCGATCATGGCGGCCTTGGGAGGCATGATCGTTCCTGCCGCCATTTACATCGCGTTCAACGCTGGAGCGGGCACCGAAGCGATTCGGGGCTGGGGAATTCCCATGGCCACCGACATCGCTTTCGCCCTGGGAATCGTTGCGTTGCTCTCGTCGAAGGTGCCCCCCGGAGCAAAGCTTTTCCTGCTGGCTGTAGCGATAACCGACGACATCGGGGCTATCGCCGTGATTGCCATCTTCTACACCGAAAACCTCCGATCTGGATACCTGGCCGCGGCCATCGGGATGCTCGTGCTCGTGTGGGTGGCGAGCAAGGTCAGAATTCGCTCTCATGCCTTCTACGTGCCTATCGCCATCGTCATTTGGTATCTGGTGCTGGAGTCCGGCGTCCACGCAACACTGGCGGGCGTCGCTCTCGGTTTTCTCGCCCCGGCCCGGCCTTATTACTCGCCGGACGAGTTCGACGAACGATCCCGGGCGATCCTCGACCAGTTCCCCCGCGAGGCCGAAAGCGCCTCGGCTCAGGAGCATGCCGAACATGAGGCTTTGCTTCTCGCCGAGATCGCCAAGGAGTCTGTCGCTCCGCTCAGCCGGATGGAGCATCACCTCGTTGGGTGGAGCTCCTTTCTCATCGTCCCTATCTTCGCCCTTGCCAATGCCGGGGTGGACTTCAGGGCAATCAGCATCACCGAAGCCCTCACCTCGTCCGTAGCCCTGGGTGTTTCTGTCGGCCTGGTAGTCGGGAAACTCGTTGGCATCTCAGGCTTCACCTATGCAGCGGTCAAACTCGGGCTGGGCAAGCTCCCACCGGGGACAGGGTGGGCCCATGTCGTGGGCATCTCGGCCGTGGCCGGGATCGGATTCACCGTGTCGCTGTTCGTAGCCGGTCTTGCTTTCAATGATCCCAACCTGACAGACGTGGCCAAGGTCGGCATCTTTTCGGGCTCGCTGGTCGCCGGCGTTATCGGTGCCCTGATGTTGATGCGAGCCCGGCCACCCAGCGAGTTATGAGCAATCCCCCCGAGTCAATCGTCTGCGTCGAGTGTGGGGGAACCGCGCATCTGATCAGCTTTCTCCCCGAGGACGAGC
>QIDW01000336.1 GCA_003230435.1 Acidimicrobiia bacterium
GAGTGTCCGTCAATGCTGATGGCGAGAAGGTCGGTTCTGTTCGGTGTGAAGGTTCGATCGTCGTTGGAGGGAATCGCTTGGTCGGCGGTTTGATGGTGGCCGTCCTGCGTGGTCGATGCGTATCGGGTGTTGAGGGACTCGCCTCGCAGCAGTGTGCCTCCGAAGGAGTTGGCGAGCACTGCGGTGACCGATGAGATCATGGCGATCATCGCCCATACGGGGCTGACGAGCCCGGTGACTGCCGCGACGACGCCGATGCCGTTGAAGCTGAAGGCGAGTGCCAGGTTCTGTTTGGTCTTGCGGTAGGAGGAGACGCCAATCTCGTGGGCGTCAACGACCGAGCCGAGACGGTCGCTCATGATGACGATGTCTGCGGAGTCGATGGCGATGTCGGTTCCGGCACCGATCGCGACGCCTATGTCGGCCTGGGTGAGTGCGGGGGCGTCGTTGATGCCGTCACCGACCATCATCACGCGTGTCTCGCCTTCTTGTAACCGGCGGACCACGGCTGCTTTCTCCTCCGGGAGAACCTCAGCCAGCACCTCGTCGATACCAACCTGGGCCGCGACGTTGTGCGCGGTGCGGCGATTGTCGCCCGACAGCATGATCGGAGTGATGCCGGCGTCTCTGATGCGGGCGATGGTCGCCGCAGCGTCGTCCTTGACGGCGTCGGCGATCCCGATCAGCCCGAGCAAGACGTTGTCCTGTGCGACGGCGATGACGGTCTGGCCACCCTCTTCGAGTCGCTGCCTGTCGTGGTCCAGGGCCGTGAGATCGATGCCCTGCGCGACGAGCCAGGTGGGATTACCGACGAGGGTCCTTGCACCGTCGAGGGTGGCTTCGACACCGTGCCCCGTATGGGACTCGAAGGTATCCGTGTCGGTCAGAGGGAGATCGCGTGATTCGGCTGCATCTTCGATGGCGCGCGCGAGGGGATGCTCGCTGTTCATCTCGACCGACGCAGCTACTCCCAGCACGTCGTCTTCGGCGGTGTTGCCGGCTGGGATGACGTTCTGGACGATGGGCTCGCCTCGGGTGATCGTGCCTGTCTTGTCGAAAACGATGACGGCGATGTCGCCCATGACCTGGAACGCTTCGCCCGAGCGCATCAATATCCCGCGTTGGGCGGCTTCGCCTCCGCCACGAATGGTGGCAAGCGGTGTCGCCATCCCCAACGCACAGGGATACCCCATGACGAGTGCAGCGAGTCCGGCGAGGAGGGCCCGGTTCCAGTTCGGACCGGCTCCGAGAAGTGTCGGGACGATGGTCCAGATCAGGAAACCGGCCGCGGCGAAAACGAGGACGGTGGGTGCGAAGTAGCGGAGCACGACGTCGACGACCTGGAGGACACCGGGTCGAAGGCTGCGGGCTTCGTCGATCGAACGGGCAATCTGGGACAAGAACGCGTCGTCCCCAACCCGGGTCACCACGACGACGAGGCTGCCGGTCTGGTTGATCGACCCTCCGATCACGTCGTCACCGGATACCTTCTCGGCGGGGATCGACTCGCCGGTCACGAGCGCCTCGTTCACAGCCGAGACACCGTCGACAACTGTTCCGTCTACGGGGATCGACTCGCCGGGCCGGATGCGAACCCGGTCACCGGAAACGACGTCGTCGATCGGGATCTCGACGTCGTGACCGTCGCGTATGACCCGAGCCGTGTCCGGGCGGAGATCCATCAGACGTCGCACAGCCTGGGAAGAGCGCGTGCGCACGAGCAGCGACGAGTAGTGGGACAGGATGTGATAAGTCGTCACGAGCGTCGCAGCTGCAAAGAAGTCTCCGACAGGGAAGTCGTCGAGGACGAACAAGCCGAGGAACCCACCGGCAATCCCGGCGAACGCGGCGAACTCCAATAGCACGTGCTGGTTGAGGATGCCGCGGCGCAGCGACGCCCAGGCCATCCTCTTGATGAACCAGCCGGTGACGAACATGGTGTTCAGCGCCAGGGCCAGCAGCAGCCACGGCATCAGCGGAATATCGACGAGATCGAGCCACTGGCCGAACAACATCAGCAACAGGCTCACAACCGTGAAACTCCCCGCAACGATCAGCCGGAGCCGCTCCCGTCGCAGCTCCGCGGCATCATCGTCGAAGCTGCGGACCTTCTCGGGATCCCGGTACGTGTAGCCCATCTCCTCGAGCGTGCGTCGCAGCTCGTCGGGTGTCACCTTGGACGGGTCGTACTTGACCAGTCCCTCCTCGTGAGCCAAGGAGACACCCACGTCGTAGACACCGTCGATCCGTGCATAGGCCTTGTCGATCGTCGAGGTGCAGAACGAGCACGACATGCCGCCGATCTTCATCCTGAACGCAGCTTGTCCGGCCGTGTCGCTCGCCTTGGTCTCCGTGCGTGGGTTCGTCATGTCAGGTTCCTCGTCGGTTCAGTCGGCTTCGAATCCCGATTTGGCGATCTGGTCCCGGATGTCCTGCTCAGACACGCGATCCGCGTCGTAGCGGACCTCCACGTTGGCGTCGTCGAAACTCGCACGGGCGCGGATCACGCCGTCCACGTTGCTCAGGGCTTTCGAGAGGTTGTCGGAGCATCCGCTGCAGTGAAAACCGTTCACGCCGAGTGTCTTCGTTGTCGTTGTTGCCATTGCTTCATCACCTTCGATTCGTCACGTGGTCGTCGTTCTGTCTGTTCGATGCTCCGCACCTGCGGGTTGGAGGATGTGACACACACACGGATCGTCCGAGCCGATGTCTGGGAGCGTGCGTGCGGCCTCCTGGAGTCTGCCGAGCTCTTCGGAGAGCGCCTGCAGCTGCTCGATTCGTTCCTCGATGGCGTCGACCTGACGCTCCAAGACGCCACGGACGTAGCTGCACGGCGCCTCTCCCTGGTCCCGCAGACCCAGGATCTGGCGGATGTCATCCAACCCGACCCCCAGCGACCGCGCCAGGGTCACGAACCGCAGCCGCTCCACATCCTCCGGCGAGTATGAGCGATACCCCGATGCCGTGCGCTCCGGCTCGGGTAACACGCCCACTGACTCGTAGTAACGGATCGCCGACGTGTCCACACCAACCGCTGTGGCG
>QIDW01000386.1 GCA_003230435.1 Acidimicrobiia bacterium
TCACCTTCAGCGATGCCGAGAGCGTCTCGGACTTCCTTCGGAATCGTTACTTGTCCCTTCGATGTGATCTTGGCTGCTACGTCCACTTCACAACTCCTTACTTGCGGCCTATAGTAAGGATATCGAGGGTCGTGACATCGGTCAATGGGTGCGGCAGCGCTCTTGAAGAGCCAGCTTCCATCGCGCGTCTATCGCGCGAGAGGATGCGAGAGGACAGGCAACAACGCGAAGCGATGAGCAGCACAAGGTCAATCGCGCCAAGGAATTTCAGGCGTAACCCAAGTCGGCGGCTTGTGTGATCTCGGGCTCCAAACCCGAAGGTCGCGGGCTCAAACCCCGCGCACATCTCGTATGAATCTGACCGTCGATTCCAGAGTCTGCTCAGGCTGGGAGAGGTGCGGCGAGTGGCCGCACGCCGCCAACTCGAGCCGCTTGACGGGCCCTGACAACTGCCGCTCGATCGCATCGATCTGGGCCATGGTGCCGTACTCGTCGTCCAACCCTTGAATCAGCAAGACGGGACATTCGATCATGTCGAGAACTTGTTCGATGTTCCAGGTCTTGAACCCTGGGTCGAGCCATACATTTTTCCAGGCCGAAAAGGTGGCAGCCGGGTCGCGGTGGTATTTGACGAGCTTGTCGATGAGCTCCTCGCGCCCCGGTTGCTGGCCGAGATCCCTGATCTTGGCGAGGCCTGCCTCCTCGACGAAAACGTGCGGCGCCAGGAGGACGAGGGCCTCGGTCTGGTGGTGGGCGGCGTATACGAGCGAGATCGAGGCGCCGTCTGAGTGTCCGACCAGGATCGGATGAGGGGCGTCGAGCCGGTCGAGCAGGGTTGGCAGCACATCAAGTGCCTCACGATCGACGAAGTCGAGTGGTCGTGGTCCGGTGGCGGTCTCCGACCACCCGTGACCGCTCCGGCTGTACACCAATCCCCGGTGATCTGTGGCGTCGACAACCTCATCGGGGAATGTCCGCCACAGCTCGATGCTGCCGAGTCCCTCATGGAGGAACACCAGCGTTGGTGGCGAGCCCGGTTCATTCTTCACGATGTAGTCGAGCTGCCGGCCGGCCACCCTCAGCAGCGATGACGGATGGTGTTGCGACACAACCGGAACACTAGATTGCCAATCAGACAGAGGCCGAACGCGATCGCGGAATCCTCCCAGTTAGGCTCGGCACCTGGTTGAGCAGAGGCGCACATGCAGATTGGACCGAACACCAGCACCCTCATTGACGGTTGGCTCGAAGCCGGCCGAGGGTCGGATACGGCTCTGATCACCGCAGATGACCAACCGTGGACGGCAAATGAGCTGTACCGCGCCGTGTGCGACGTCGCCGCTCGGTTCGACGATGCCGGGATCGGACGGGAAGACCGAGTCCTGTTGGTTCTCGATGACACTCCGGCATTCCCTGCGGTGTTCCTCGGGGCGATGCGGATCGGCGCCATCCCGGTCCCGGTCAATTTCCTTGCCCGGCCCGACGACTTCGGCTATTTCCTCGACGATTCCCAAGCCACGACCGCCGTGGTCGATCATGCCTTTTTGGAGGTGGTCGGTCCTCAGGTCGCCGCCCGTCCCGACGTAAAGCTCGTTGTCGCCAATGGGGCGACGAACGGCGCCGAGTCCCTTGACGAATGGATGGCATCCGATGCCGGTGAGGTCTCGCCTGTCTCCAGCCAAGCCGACGACATGGCCTTCTGGATGTACTCGTCCGGTTCGACGGGGCCGCCCAAGGGCGTCGTCCACCGCCACTCTTCCGTCGCTGCCACGTGTGCCCACTACGCAGTGCCCGTATTGGGAATCAGCCAGGGCGACGTCGCCTTCTCCAGCACCAAGATGTTCCATGCTTACGGGCTGGGCGCCAACCTGAGCTTCCCGCTGTGGTCAGGGGCGACATCGGTCTACCTGACCGGGCGACCGACTCCGGATCAGGTGTTAGAGCGGATCCGCACCCACCGCCCTTCACTCCTGTTCTCCGTCCCGGCGCTCTACAACGGCATGCTGGCCCACCCCGGTTTTGACGATGTGGACTGGTCGGCGGTGCGGTTGGGCATTTCCGCCGCCGAACCGCTCCCACCCGAGATATGGCGTCAGTTCCACGATCGGACCGATATTGAGATCCTCGACGGGATCGGCTCGACTGAGCTACTTCACATATACGTCTCGAATCGGGCGGGGGCAGTGAGACCAGGCACATCAGGTCTACCCGTCGACGACTACGAGGTTGAGATTCACAACTCCGAAGGTGAGGTGGCCGAGGCCGGTGAAGCAGGTGAGATGTGGGTCAAAGGCCCCAGCGTGCTCAGCGCCTATTGGAAACAGCCTGATCGGACCCGCGACAAGATCCGTGGCGACTGGTTCCTCTCCGGCGACCGATACCACAAAGACGAAGACGGTTACTACACGTACCTGGGCCGGATCGACGACATGATGAAAATCGGCGGTCTCTGGGTGAGCCCGATCGAGATCGAGAATCGGCTGATGGAGCATGAGGCCGTGCACGAAGCAGCAGTAGTCGCCGTCGACGTCGACAATCGATCGCGGATCAAGGCCACGGTGATCCTCACCGAGGAACACGAGGCTGGAGACGACCTCACCGCCGAGCTCCAACAGTGGTGCAAGGCAGCCCTCCAGCGCTACCAGTTCCCCCACGTCGTCGACTACGTCGACGACTTCCCGAGGACGGCAACCGGCAAGATCCAACGGTTCCGGCTGAGGGCGTAGCGCCCCGCTTTCAGAACCACGACCCGAATCGTCTCCTCAAACATCGCGAAACTCATTTCCGCCGCCTGCCTCAGTGGGGCGGATCTGTCGGTGAGGAACCTGCGCTCTCTCGCCGGAGGCGACGGCTCTGCCAGAGTGAGCCCATTGTCGGGATGACGCCACGCGGGATCCAGAGAAACAAGACGATGATGAGGGCCCCGTACGCAACTACCCGCAGTTGACCGAACCCAACAAGGACCTCGTCGAACACAGTGAACACGACAGCCCCGAGAACGGGCCCGAACAGGCTGCCGATAC
>QIDW01000164.1 GCA_003230435.1 Acidimicrobiia bacterium
CGACGATGAACCCCTTCAACACCGGCTCCGACAGGAAGTCTGCGATCACGCCCATGTGTGCGATGCCAGCGAGGACGAGAATCACACCAACCATGAGTGCCAGAAGCACGGTAAGGGTGACGAAATCTGCTGTTCCTGCTGCAGCAAACGGAGCGATCGTGGCAAAAGAAAGGGCAGCGACGGCCGCGCTTGGACCGACCGTGATACGACGCGAAGATCCGAACACCGCATATGCGAGCAATGGGACAGTGGCAGCGTACAATCCGGTTGCCGGAGGCATGCCTGCGATAGAAGCATAGGCAATGGCCTCTGGAACGAGGATGGCCCAAACGGTGATCGCAGCCATGAGGTCACCGCTGAACCAGGATCCCTCGTAGTCACGAAGTTCCTCGGTCAGCGGAACGAATCGTCCCAATCGTGTCCGTCTGGTGGTCGTTGTCAAGCCGGACTCCCAGCTGTTTCGGTGCTATCCACTGTCCCCGCGTCTGGACCGTTCTTCCCCATGTAGCTGCCAGCCAAACCCACGACGACGATCGGTACAAAGACGATGCTGACCGCACCGAGGATCATCGGGTCGTTGATGGGCACACTGCCAAGTTCGCGACCGTCGTGGTAAATCCAAAAGACACGATCGCCGCGATTATGAACACAACGAAAACCACATTGAACATGTCTCCTTGGAGCTCAACAATATCCACTACAATTCCTGAGATCTCGAGATACCAGCGTGGTTGGTTCCGGCGGCCGTGGTTGGTTACGAGTCATAGCCGTCAAATTCTGCACCCACGGCCACGTGTGGGTATTGCTCCGCACTGGCCTGCAACGCGATGAGCGGAGCCATTGCCTGGCCTATGACCCACGTAACAGTGAGGTCCGCATCCATGAGATTCACCGTCTCACCGGGATCCGCAATCAGGTCATAGACGTACGGGATCTGTGGCTTCACTAGCGCTGCCGTCCATGAATCGGAATCGGCAATCCTGAAGTGAACCTTCATCGTCTTCCACTTCGCCGACACGATGTTTGCATCTGTACCCATGAACAAGAACGTGTCTCGACCCGAAACATCGGTTTCACCACGCATGAAGGAGGACATATCCACACCGTCAATCGGCCTGTCCCGTGGGACTAGCTCACCAAGACCCGCAAGGCTGGCGATGGTCGGCATCCAGTCGTAGGTCGCGATGATCTCGTTCGACACAATGCCCGCAGGGATCTGCCCTGGCCAGCGGACCATCGCAGGAGTGCGGATCGAGCCCTCCCAGCCACCGCCGAAAGCTCCTCGCCACGGGCCATTGCTGCCCGCAACCGAGCCCTGAAGCTGGGCAGCGGCGTTGTCGCTCGCCCACACGACGATCGTGTTGTCGGCGACCCCGGCCTCAGCGAGGGCATCGAGAATCTGACCGGTTCGTGCATCAAGCTCAGCGATGTTTGCCGGCAACGGACTCGCCGAAATATCTGCAAAGTCGGGGTGCGGGATCATAGGGGGGTGGACATTGGTGAACGGCACATATACATAGAACGGTGTGTTCGATGCAGCGTTGCGATGGATGAAGTCGACAGTTCGCTGTGCGATCCCTTCATCCATGAACGGCCTCGTATCCCGATCGAATTTCGCCACCGCCGTTGGCTGTTCGCCCTTTTTAGACTGAAGGATCTGGGGAACGTGGGCGTCGGCCGGATACATTGGATGAGCTGTGTACGACGCCGAGTCACTCGACTCGCTGATGCCCCACCACTCGTCGAAACCCTGATCAGTGGGGAAACGACCTTCCACATTTCCGAGATGCCACTTGCCGTAGCAGGCAGTCGCGTAACCGGCATCGGACAGCAATTCCGCGAGCGTGTACTCCCAGGGGGCCAGGCCATAGTTGCCGGGTTCGCCAGGCAGCGGGACGCGGAACGTGCCGGTTCGAATCGGCATGCGACCGGTCAACAACGCTCCCCGAGTAGGCGTGCACTGTGCCTCTGTGTTGAAATTCGTGAACCTGATTCCCTCCGCGGCAAGGTCGTCGATCCTCGGAGTGGGAACCGACCCACCAAAACACGAAAGATCCCCGTATCCCAGGTTGTCCGCAAGCATGAAAATAACGTTCGGTCGGTCAGCCATTCCAGCCCCTTCTACTGAGCACATTGAGGCGCGGCTTCAACATCGATTGGGTCACCTATTGGAGCGACATCGCGATTCGAATCCGGTCCTGCTCATCGATGTAGTGGTCGTGGCTGTCATCTCCAACAGCGATATGGACCCAACTCACGGTTCCGTTGAACACGTTTTTGCTGAACCGATCGAAGTCGTCCGAGATCGGAGCACCGCCCTTCTCACCGACGCTTGCTGTGGAGTCTGCGGAGTAGATCAACGGATGCGTGTTGTCCACGCGACCCCCAGAGACCTCTTCACCGTCGACGAAGAGCGCTGCGGTACCGCCCTTTCCGAGGCCTCCACCGTCATACGTGAAGTCCATTTGGACCTGGACGACACCTTCGGGAAGTACATCGGGAGATTCCACCGTGTAGGTATCCAACCCGAGGAGGTTGTACACGTACTTGAGCTTGCCGTCCTTGCAATACAGCCCCCATCCGCCGAAGTTGCCGCCTTGAGCGATGATGACTCCTTTGGCTCCGCTCTTTGGGACGGTGATCTCAGCGGTAACCGAATGTGACTTGTTCTTTGTGTTGATCACGGCATGTTCACTGAGGCGAACCATGCCGGGGAACAGCGTTTGGCTGTTCCCTTTGACCAACTCCGGTCGTCCGGCCGATTCCGCGTCGAATCGTTCGCCACTGCGATCGTCGATCGGCAGCACGTTGTACTTGACCGCCTCGATCAGCCAAAGCCGTTGCAGATCGTGGAGCTTCTCCGGCATCTCTGCGGACAGGTCATTTGACTGGCTCCAGTCAACGTTGGTGTCGTACAACTCCCACACGTCGTCGTCGAGCGCAACCATGTCGCCGCCAACGAGCTCCCACGGGGTCTTGTGCTTTGTGACAGCGGTCC
>QIDW01000260.1 GCA_003230435.1 Acidimicrobiia bacterium
GTGAGGCTTCCTCTAGTCAGTTGGGCCGCCGACTTCATCAAAAAAGAGGCGTTATGGCTCCGAAGCTGGCACCGCACTTGCCGTTGGCAACACCTGTACCCATTGCAATGGAAAAACCGGGGAGAGGCTACCCATCGCATTGGTCGGTTGTGAACTGGTTAGCCGGCGAAAACCTATTTCTCGATGGACTTTCTGATACCGACCAAGCTGCAACGCGGCTCGGCGAGTTCGTCTCCACGTTGCAACGACTTGATACCGCAGATGGACCATTCAGCGGCGAACAGAACGTCAACCGAGGTGTGCCCCTTATAGTCAGGGATGGAGCGACTCTTGAAGCTACCGCCGCTCTAAGTGGGCTGTTCGACATCGATCAACTAGCTGCTGCATGGGAGTCGGCCGTCACAATCCCACCGTGGTCCGGCCCTCCAGTCTGGCTTCACAGCGAACTTCACTGAGGAAACCTTCTTGGATTTGACTGGCAACTCAGGCCGTCATCGCCTTCGGTCTCATGGGCGTCGGTGATCCGGCCTGTGACGCGATGGTGGCATGGTGGCTCTTCTCGGGCATAAGCAGAAAAACGTTCCGATCGACCATAGATGTCGATGACCACACGTGGTAGCGGGGTCGCGGTTGGGCACTTACCGTCGAGGTTGTCGCCCATGCCCACTACCTCAAAACGAACGCCCTGCTCGCTGAGTTGTCATTCAAGGCGATCGAAGAATCACTTGCCGACCACCAACCCTGCCTCAAGATGAGATCCGTCAGTGAACATCGGCAGCTCATACCGTCCGCGATAGGAAAGAAATGAGCAAGCAAAGCCATCACTCGGACAACAGGGCTCCGCCCTCGCCTTCCCATCGGGCTTCACCATCCACAGTGTCGGATGGTCGATCGGTGACACCGGCGGTGTCGGTCACGGAACGTCGCCATTGTCGATAGCGCCAGCAGAAGACCCCACCCCCACAGATCAGCCCTACAACGACGACAACGTCAATATCTCCTTCGATGCCAAGCGACGATACCCCGCAGACACCGCTCCCCACTCCCGCAAAGAACACGCCTCGGTCCTACGTGCCCAGGACAGGCTGAGAACGCCGTCGAAGGAGAAGCTCGATGCTGATAAGCGCAACCCAGGACGGGAAGAGGTAGACGCTAGGGGTCAAGAAAGTGAAGTTGACCAGAAGCCAGACACCCAACAGATAGCTGACAAGCACCGCCCAGCGGGGAAGGGCACCGGTGCGGAGTCCCAATGCCGCGGTCGAGAAGACGAATAGGGCTTGCATTCTCGGCATGAAGAGGACAACCGCAATGACTCCGACACTGCGGGCCATAGACGCCGCACCGGGGTCTGGAACCTGTCCTCCGATATCAACAAGAAGAGAAGGTGCAGCCAGGGCAGCGGCACCGAAGAGGTTGAGCGCTGCATAAAGGATCCCGCCCCCAAGAAAGATGGTGCCGAAAAACTTGGGCTCGTCCCGTCCGATCCGGCTCCTGATCACCCCAATGAACCACAGAAACGCAATCATTGAAATGGCCATCAGGTTCAGGGCGAAGAGGACTCCCTCCCCTGCGTTCGGACTGCTGAAGTACTCCAGGATCTCGGAGTCAGAGGACGACAGATCTGGAGTTGCCAGCAGCATTTTCAAGGAGATGATCGAGGAGACCGCGTGGATGAGTCCAGCGAGCGCAGCGGCCTCGATACTGCGGAGCGGTTTTGCAACCCGGCTTCCGAATCCCTCGGCCTTTGAAGACTCTGTCACGCTATCCCTCGTAGATTTAGCGGCACCGTAACTCCAATCAAACGCCGGCGGCGAAGGTCAAAGGAAAGCAATGTGTTTATGTGTTGTGGGTGGTCCAGACCTGCATGTTTGTGTTCGCGGTGGCGTAGCGAACGCTCGGAGGGTCGGCAAAGACCGATCCCGGCGTAGCCGAACTCCCGGAGTTTCTCTTGAACCCGTCCTAGCGGGTGCTCACGGATTACGCCCAATTCACGGAGTTTGAGACCTGTCGTCTCCCACTCCCACACCGCGGGGTCTCCGGGTCCGAGTGTGTGCCAGTTCAGCGGAGCATCACTCGCGTCAGGTCGAATCTTTGGCTGGCATGGCCCGGACAGGCTACGGACGACAGATCTCCCACCGCGGTGATAACTTCCCGCGCACCGATGACCGAAGACAAAAGAGAGCGACGTGGGCGGCGAAGGGGTCGTGAACGGCAGACAGAGGCTCCTGGTCTCACCCAAGTGCCTTGGAGGCAGCCGACACGCCACTTCTCTCCAACCGATCTCGCGACGGAGGGCCAGATCGAAGTCATTCACGAGACATCACTGCAAATCCTCGAAGAGATTGGGATGGATTTCAACGATCCTGAGTCAAGACAGCTGCTCGAAGCCACAGGTGGAGTCAAAGTCGAAAGGGATGGCAACCGAATCCGCTTCGACCCCGAGTTCATCGACGAGACCATCAAGACTGCGCCATCTGATTTCACACTTCATGCCTGGAACCCTGAGCGAAACCTTCACATGGGAAGCGACCGGGTGGCGTTCGGCTCGGTGGCGGGTGCGCCGAATGTAAGCGACGAGGCGGCCGGCCGTCGCACCGGAAACCAGGAGGACTTTCGGAACCTGATCCGACTTGGCCACTCCATAAACACCCTCCACTTCTGGTCGGGCTATCCCGTGGAACCGGTCGACCTCCACCCGTCGGTGCGACATCTCGACACTCTCTATGACCTTTTGACCCTGTCTGATCGTTTCGTGCCTGCCTACAGCCTGGGTAGGCAACGAAACATCGACGGGATCGACATGGTCAAGATCGCTCGTCAGGTCGATGAGGACACACTTGAGAACGAACCATCGATCATGAGCGTGATCAACGCCAACTCTCCTTTGGTCTACGACACGCCGATGCTGCAGGGCATCCTCGAATTCTCATCACGCAACCAAGTGATATGCATCACCCCTTTCACACTTGCAGGAGCGATGGCTCCGGTCACCGTCGCCGGAGCGATAGCGCAGCACAACGCCGAAGCCCTAGCCGGAATCGCCTTCACCCAGGTGGTCCGTCCGGGCGCGCCCGTCATCTACGGGGGATTCACATCGAATGTCGACATGCAGAGCGGAGCCCCAGCCTTCGGGACCCCCGAATACATGCAGACAGCCATGATCACCGGCCAACTTACACGCCGATACAACGTCCCCTATCGCTCCTCGGGTGTCAACGCCGCCAACGCCATTGACGCTCAGGCCGCATATGAGTCGGTCTTCTCGCTCTGGGGGGCGGTCATGGGTGGTGCCCACATGGTCATACATGCAATCGGCTGGATGGAGGGCGGTTTGCGAGCATCCTTTGAGAAGATGGCGCTGGACGCCGACCTCTGCGGCATGGTGCAGACCTACCTGGAGCCGATCGATTTCAGCTCCGACGCACTCGCCATGGACGCCATTCGCGATGTTGGGCCGGGAGGCCACTTCTTCGGAACTCAGCACACACTCGACCGGTTCCGCGACGCGTTCTATCGACCGCTGGTTTCGGACTGGCGTAACTACGAAACATGGGAAGAGGCTGGAAAGCCCGAGGCAAAGGAACGGGTTTTTGAGCTGGTCGGTGAGCTTATGGCCACCTACGAGGAGCCGTCGATGCACCCTGGCGTACGTGAAGAGCTCACCGAATTCGTCACAAGACACAAGGCAGAGGGCGGTGTGCCCACCGACTTCTAGCGTGGGTGCCGCGCACGATGTCATCATATGACTCAGGTCGCTGACAATGTCTATTCGCTTGGTGCCAGCAGCCACAACTTCTACTTCCTCGGTCTAGGTCAGACCAGTCATGTTGCCGACTGTCATAAGGCTTGCTGTCCATTTGCGGTGCGATCGTCACCCGGCTGGATTTGACGGTGAATAGGGTGCGTCACTTGACCGATGCTCACCGACTCCCTTCTCCCGATGCGACCGTCATCAAGCCAGGTCGGCAAGTGGCGAGCGGCCCACGTGAGGATGTCCCCTCTGCGCTCGCAGATCCCGATGATCCGGTTTTTGGCGAGCCGCTCGTCGATGTAGATGAATTGATGTCGGGTGGCCCACCTCCTGATGGGATCCCTTCCATCGACGAACCCGTTTGGGTCCTGGCCGACAGCGTCGATTGGTTGGATGGTAGAGAACCGGTCATCTTCATCAACCTGAACGGCCAGGCCAGGGCATACCCGGTACAAATCATGACGTGGCACGAACTCGTCAACGATGTCGCTGCCGATACGCCCATCACAATGTCATATTGCCCTCTGTGCAACTCGGCAATCGCCTACGACCGTCGCGCCCGGGGCCGTGTCCTCGAATTCGGCACCTCTGGAATGCTCTATCAGTCCGCCATGGTGATGTACGACCGACAGACCGAGTCTCTTTGGTCCCATTTCACCGGGCAAGCTATTGCTGGTCACCTGGTTGGCACAGAGCTCGACTTCATCCCGTCTTCGATGATTTCTTGGGACCAGTTTCGAAGCGATCACGACGGCGGTTTGGTGCTGTCGAAACAGACCGGTCACAGCCGAAACTACGGCCGCAATCCCTACCCGGGATATGACGACGTGCAGACGAGTCCTTTTCTGTTCAGGGGGCCTACAGACGGCCGGCTTCTGGCCAAGACACGCGTTATTGGTATTCGTGGGAAAACCGACTCGTTGGCAATACCGCTGGAAAATCTGGCTCAGCACGGCGTATTGCACGTGACGCTAGATAATGAGCGTGTCGTCGTTTTCCACACGGGTGGTCTTGCCTCGGCGCTGGATGGCGCGGAAGTGGCCGAGGGCCGCGATGTCGGCCAGACAATGGTCCTCCGCGCCGAGATCGGTGGAGACCCTTTGACCTTTCGGAAGACCCTGAAAGGTTGGGAGGATCAGGGTGGCACCACATGGAGCTTTCTCGGACGCGCCGTTGCCGGCCCTCAATCTGGAGAACAGCTCCAGCCGCTAGAGCATCTGGATACATTCTGGTTCGCGTCATGCCGGAGACGAGGATCGAGCACTCACCTGACATCGGTCCGACTTAAAGCTGGCGCGGCATGCGCCAGCTTGAGCTTGGTTGGCGGAGCATCCGAGGAGATCGCAGCAGCTATCCGGGTGGGATATCGCTCATATCGCTTGGGAAATCGTTGGCCTGGAGCCATTGCCTGAAATCGGTGCTGTTGTGAAAATCTCTTTTCGAGAAAGCTTCCTTGAGAGAATCGAGGATAAGACGGTTTCGGCTTTCGGTTTTCTCATCTGCGAGCGAGCCGTCACCCAACTTTGAGCGCAGTGCAGTCAACATCCTGTCTAGATGTTCGACTCCGACGTTTACCGAGTATTCGTAGACGGGATCATCCCAGATCTCGACTACTCCGATTCCGACGTCGCGCCCTTCGACAGTCAGTCCTCTGTCGTCGATCGTCGCCGACATCTCTGTCTCTACTCTCGGGAAAGTCCACTTCCCGAGAAATACTGTTATTGGCTCTTGTTCATTCATCTCGAATGACCCTAGACAGCCCTGCTCGCAGCTTCGATCTCGTCGGACAGCTCTCGAGTCTCTGCGGACCAGTCGGTCTTCTGGTCATGCGGTGGCACATTTGACGCAACACGTCTCCGCAACGACAACGACCTCTCCACACCCGCTTCGATTGTCGACCGAATGCTGACTCTTTCGAGGGATTCGCTGATGCGTTCAATGGTGCCGACCGGGTCAGGTGGAGAAAGAAGTAGGTCGACACCGGCCGACAACACGCGCTCCGATATTTCTGCATCGGTGTAAGGCCCCCGCCGAATGCTTGGCATCCACAAAGCGTCGCTAACCACGACCCCGGAGAAGCCAGCATCATTGCGAAGGTGCTCTATCAGGGGTGGCGATTCTGATGCTGCGCGATCAATGGGATCCGCAGATGGAAAGCTCAGGTGAGCGACAACTACGGCATCTACACCAGCTCCAACCGCAGCGCGAAATGGCGGGAGTTCGACATTGCGCCAGTCCGACAGGCCAACATCCAGGGTCGGAAGAGAGGTATGACTATCAGCGTCTGCGCGCCCGTGACCAGGCCAGTGCTTCGCAGTCGATCCGACCCCAGCAGCGGCTATTCCTTTGATCGTGGCAGAGACCATGTCAGCAACGAGCTCAGGATCGGAAGCGAAGGCACGATCGCCTATAGCTGGATTCGCGGCTCCGACATCTGCGACCGGATGGAACAAAAGGTTGACTCCAAGCGACCTAGCGATTCGCCCGGTCAGTTCCCCCGCCCGTCGTGCGAGATCACGCCTTTGGGTCATGCCAATTACCGCTGCGGCGGGCAGCGGAGGCACCGGCAATCGATTCACTCGCCCACCCTCCTGATCAGCCACGATCAATAGGCTCGGCATGTCGGCCGACTGGGCGATCGTCTGTAGCTCTCCGACAAACTCCACCAGTTGGTCGACTGTCACGACGTTTTCGAGATGTAGATGCCCGAACTCGGGATGGAAGGGGATCCGGTCGAGCAGCACCACTCCAGCCGGTCTCAGGAGTTTGATTACGTCGCCCGGACTCGCCATCCCGTAAATCGATCGATTGGCGGCCGCCTGCGCAGCTGTGACCTTGGTTGCCGAAGAGCCGAAAAGGGGTAGCACCATCGCTTGGCCAAGGAGTTCGGCCAAGGCGAGGTCCGCGGCAACTACGTTCGGGTTGCCCATGGAGACATTCTTTCATTCATGATTGCTTCGCGAGGAATCAAACAATCATTGTTCGCTTCTTTCTCAGCTGTCCGACGGACTGCGTTGGTCACCTCAACACGGAAGACCGCCACATCAATCGACATTGTGATGAGAAAGGCCTCGCGGTTGTTTCGAAGTCCAATTACCCGGGTCACACCATTGCAAGAATCAACCGATATCGGGCCATCACAACATCAACCGTGACGGAGGTACTCGGCTGCTGCGAAACTTGCCAGTACACCCTCGCCGGTAGCCGCGGCAACCTGGGGGATGGCGCCCTTGCGGCTATCGCCAGCCGCAAATACACCGGCCATGTTCGTCTCAACTGACCCGGGTGCTACTTCGACATAGCCTCGATCGTCCAAATCCACGGTGCCTGCAAGGAACGAGGTGTTCGGAGTCAGCCCTACGAATACGAAAGCACCGTCGGCCTGTATCTCCTGGACTTCTCCGGTGTCGTTGTCACGAACGCGCAGCGCGCGAAAACTGCCGTCGTCGTTGGCCACGAATTCTTCACTGGATTGGTTCATCACTGTCGTTACGTTTTGGAGCGTTTCCAGTTTCTCGGTGTAAATAGGTTCTGCCGTGAAATCCGGCTTGTTTGAGACAAATGTCACATGGTCGGCGAAATTCGTGAGATAGATACCTTCCTCGAGGGCGCTGTTGCCTCCGCCAACCACGATCAGGTTCTTGCCCTTGTAGAAGGGTGCGTCGCAGGCAGCGCAGAAGTGCACTCCGATACCGAGTAGCTCGTCCTCTCCCGGGATGTCGAGTGTCTGATATTGGGATCCGACTGCGACGATGACAGTTCTGCCCAGGTAATTCCCGGAATTGGTCGACAATCGCAGTGAACCGTCGGCACGTTCCAAGCCTTGGACTTCGACACCTTGCTTGATGGTTGCTCCATAAGTCTCCGCTTGATCTGACATTCTTTCCATCAGATCCGGGCCTGAAATATCGGTGAAGCCTGGATAGTTCTCGATTCTCGAGGTGAGGAAGGTGTTTCCTCCCACGTTCATCTTGTCGAGCACCAGGGTGTCATGCTTGGCCCGCTGCATGTA
>QIDW01000231.1 GCA_003230435.1 Acidimicrobiia bacterium
GAATCGATCTGGGTCACGGTGTGGTTGATCTTGCGTAGACCGAGTCCCTCGACGGTAGCTCGGGTCTTCGGCTTCTCGCCGATCGTTGACCTCTTCAATGTGATCCTCACGGTCTCCGTCTTCGCCTTAGCCATTCCCTACCTCAGCTCCTGGCCGAAGAATCTGTGGCCTGAGCTCGCATCGACTCCGTCGAGTTGTAAGCGGCGAGCAGGCCAGGAGGAACGAAGTCCTCAGCCTTTCTGCCCCTTGCTTTTGCGACTTCGTCGGGACGACGTTGAGCCATGAGGCCGGCAAAAGCGGCCCGGGCCACATTCAGGTGAGTTGGTGAGCCAAGAGACTTCGCAAGGGCATCCTTGACACCCGCAGCCTCGAGGATCTGACGGACCGCCCCTCCGGCGATAACACCGGTACCAGGGGCCGCAGGCTTGATGAGCACCCGGGACGCACCGTGGCGGCCGACGACCTCATGAATGATTGTCTGACCGGCCATCGGAACCATGGTCATGTCGCGACGCGCCTGCTCGATGCCCTTCTGGATCGCTGCCGGAACTTCCTTGGCCTTGCCGTATCCGACACCGACCTTGCCTTTGCCGTCACCCACCACCACGAGCGCCGTGAAACTGAAACGACGGCCACCCTTGACGACCTTCGCCACGCGGTTGATCTGGATGACGCGTTCGTCGTACTGGCTCTGTTCCGAGCCTGGACGTTGCTGACGTGCCATTTAGAACTCCAATCCTTCCTCGCGAGCTGCGTCGGCGAGAGCTTTTATCTTTCCATGAAACTTGAACCCGCCACGGTCGAAGACAACCGCCGAAACACCGGCAACCTTGGCGCGGCTCGCCACGAGGCTGCCTACCTTGGTCGCAGTGCCGAGGTTCAACGAATCGGACCGGAGGTCCGTCTCCTGCGAAGACGCAGCCGCAAGCGTGTGGCCATCGACGTCGTCTATCACCTGGGCGTAGATGTAACGGTTGCTCCGGTACACCGCCAAACGGGGACGCGCCGCGGTGCCGCGTATGCGCTTGCGCACGCGGGAGTGACGGCGAGAGCGGGCATCCCGTCGGGAACCCCTCATCACTTACCTGCCTTTCCAGCCTTGCGGCGAACGTATTCGCCGACGTAGCGGATGCCCTTGCCCTTATAGGGCTCGGGCGGACGGACCTTGCGAATGTTGGCGGCCGCCTGGCCGACCTTCTCCTTGTCGATGCCTGAGATGTTGATCCTGGTTGGCTCTGGCACCTCGAAGGTTATGCCCTCCGGGGCCTCAACCAGAACCGAATGGCTGAATCCCACCTGGAGCTCGAGGTTGCTGCCCTTGAGAACAGCTCGATAGCCAACGCCCTGGATCTCCAACTCTTTGGCAAAACCATCGGTCACACCGACAACCATGTTGTTGAGCAATGCACGGCTCAAGCCGTGGAGGGCCTTTGACTCTCTCGTGTCATCGGGGCGGGTGACGGTTAGCTCACCGTCGCCCACCTCAAAGGACACACGATCGTGGAAATCTCGTGTCAGCTCACCTTTGGAGCCCTTGACAGTCACGTTGCTGCCGTCGATTTTCACATCGACTCCCGACGGCACCGTGACCGGCATCTTTCCGATACGGCTCATGTCACCAAACCTCACACAGGACTTCGCCGCCGAGATGGCGACGTCGCGCCTCCCGGTCAGGAAGAAGCCCCTGGCTTGTTGAAACGACGGCCACTCCGATACCGCCCTGAACACGGGGCAACTCACGGGAACCCCGGTAAACGCGGTGACCTGGTCTCGAGATGCGCTTGATCCCCTCGATGACCGGTCGACGCCGATCGCCATAACGAAGCACAAGCTCGAGCTCGCGGCGATGGCCTTCCTCTGACACGTCATAGCGATCGATGAAGCCCTCGTCCACAAGGATCTGGGCGATACGGACCTTCACGTTGGACGACGGCATTGAGACACGCTCATGACCCACAGCAACGGCATTGCGGATGCGGGTGAGCATGTCTGCAATCGGATCTGTAACTACTGTCACCAGGACGCCTTTCGCACACCGGGGAGCTCACCACGGGAGGCCAACTCACGTACGCAGATCCGGCACATGCCGAAGTCGCGTATATAGGCGCGGGAACGACCGCAGCGATTGCAGCGGTTGTAACCCCTTACCTTGAACTTGGGCTTTCTCTTGGCCTTGGCGATCATTGATTTCTTAGCCATTACATCCTCTCAAACTTCTACCTGGACCTTGCGGAACGGGAACCCGAAAGCATCGAGCAAAGCCTTGCCTTGCTCGTCGTTCTCCGCTGTGGTGACGATCGTGATGTTCAGGCCACGGGTTGTCGTGACCCTGTCAAAATCGATTTCAGGGAATATCAGCTGTTCCGAAGCACCAACGCTGTAGTTGCCATGCCCGTCGAATGCCCGGGGGTTGAGTCCACGGAAGTCGCGCACTCTGGGGATGGCAATGGACAACAGCCGATCGAAGAACTCCCACATATTCACCCCGCGCAGAGTTACCGAAACACCAATCGGCATGCCCTCCCGGAGCTTGAAGTTGGCGATCGATTTGCGTGCTTTGTTCACACGGGGTTTCTGGCCGGCGATGAGACTCAGTTCATCGAGGGCCTCACCGATGGCCTTCTTGTCGCCTACGGCCTCACCAAGACCCATGTTGAGGACGATCTTGTGGAGCGTCGGTACCTGCATCGCGTTCTCGAGACCGAGATCGTCCTTGAGTTGGGCAGCGAGCTCATCGTTGTATTTGATCTTGAGGCGAGGAGTATCGCTCACAACTCACCTCCACACTTAACGCAGACGCGCTGTTTCGCACCGTCCTCGTCGAATTGATGTCCGATCCGGGTGGGACCGCACTTCTCGCAGATGATCATCACATTGGAAGCGTCCATCGGCATGTCCTTGTCGATGATTCCGCCCTGCATCGTCGAACCCGACGGTTTGGTGTGACGCTTGGCGGTGTTGACACCTTCGACCTGGATCTTCGAAAGACTTTGCTGACTTTCGACTCCTTACCGGCGTCCTTACCGGCAATGACCATCACCTTGTCTCCGCTTCTAAGCTTCATCAGAGAACCTCCGGAGCGAGGGAGATGATCCGCATGAAGCGGTGGTCACGCAGCTCTCGAGCCACAGGACCGAAGATGCGGGTTCCAATGGGCTGTCTGTTGGTATCGATGATCACGCAGGCGTTGTCGTCGAAGCGGATATAGGTGCCATCGGTGCGTCGCGACGCCTTCTTGGTACGTACCACAACGGCCCTGACAACTTCGCCCTTCTTGACGGACCCGCCAGGGTTGGCGTCTTTGACGGCCCCAACTATCACGTCCCCGACTCCTGCGTAGCGACGGGACGAGCCGCCGAGTACCCGGATGCAAAGCACCTCGCGGGCACCGGTGTTGTCCGCCACCTTGAGGCGTGACTCCTGTTGAATCATCGGGCACGCTCCAGGATCTCAACAAGACGCCACCGCTTCTGCTTCGAGATGGGGCGTGTCTCCACGATCTGAACTCTGTCCCCTACATTGGCATCGTTGGTCTCGTCGTGAACGTGGAACTTCGTGCTGCGCCGGACGACCTTGTCGTACCGGGGGTGCGCAGTCAGATTCGGCACTTCGACGGTGATCGTCTTGTCACGGCTATCCGAGACAACGACGCCAA
>QIDW01000023.1 GCA_003230435.1 Acidimicrobiia bacterium
CTGCCACCAACAGTATTCATCGACTGACAACCAAGCCGCCCTGGTTCTTACAGGCGCCTACTCCGGAGCCCGCTTTGGGGAATTGGCCGGCCTGGAGGTTGACTTCGAACCCGACCGTCGAACCATCCACATCGAACGCACCCACCAAGGAGGGCATTGACCGCCTGCTCGTCAGCTACGACGGGATCCTCGCCTCCACAGCCCACCTCTATGCCGGCGCCCACGACCTCGCCAACCCCCTGATCTCCCCCATCTACGGCGATTCTAGCGGCTTCCCGCCCACGTTTTTGGTCACCGGGACGCGTGATGACCACACGTGGGACCGGGGTCGCGGTTGGGTCCTTACCGTCGGAGTTGTCGCCCATGCCCACTACCTCAAAACGAACGCCATGCTCGCTGAGTTGTCATTCAAGGCGATTGAAGAATCCCTTGCCGACCGACCCTGATTCAAGATGAGATCCGTCAGTGAACATTGGCGGCTCACAGGTCCGCGAGAGGAAAGAAATGAGCAGGCGAAGCCATCACTCGGGTAACAGGGCTCCGCCCTCGTCTTCCCATCGGGCTTCTCCATCCACTGCGTCGGATAATCGATCGGTGGCACCGGCGGGGTCGGTCACGGAACGTCGCCGTTGTCGATAGCGCCAGCAGATGACACCACCCCCACAGATCAAACCCACAACGACGACAAACCAGATGATGCGACGCATCGTCAATATCTCCTTCGATACCGAGCGACGATACCCCCCAGACACCGCTCCCCACTTCTCCAAAAACACGCCTCGGTGCTACTCGCTGAGGACAGGCTGAGAATGCCGTCGGATGAGAAGCTCGATGCTGATAAGAGCAACCCAGAACGGGAAGAGGTAGACGTTAGGGGCCAAGAAGGTGAAGTTGACCAGAAGCCAGATACCCAATAGATAGCTGACAAGCACCGCCCAGCGGGGAAGGGCACCCGTGCGGATCCTAATGCGGCCGTCGAGAAAACGAACAGCGCTTGCATTCTCGGCATGAAGATGACCACTGCAATTGCTCCGACACTGCGAGCCATAGACGCCGCGCCGGGGTCAGGAACCTGCCCTCCAATACCAACAAGAAGGGAGGGGGCCGCCAGGGCAGCGGCACCGAAGAGGTTGAGCGCTGCATAGAGGATCCCGCCCCCAAGAAAGATGGTGCCGAAGAACTTGGGCTCGTCCCGTCCGATCCGGCTCCTGATCACCCCAATGAACCACAGAAACGCAATGATTGAGATGGCCATCAGGTTCAGGGCGAAGAGGGCTCTTCCCCCCGCGTTCGGACTGCTGAAGTACTCCAGGATCTCGGAGTCAGAGGACGACAGATCTGGAGTTGCCAGCAGCATGTTCAAGGAGATGATCGATAAGACCGCGTGGATGAGACCGGCAACCGGCAAAAGCGGCGGCCTCGATGCTACGGAGCGGTCTTCCAACCCGGGTTCCGAATCCATTCGCCTTCGAAGGCTCTGTCATGTCAACCCTCGTAGATTCAACAGCACCGCAACTTGAGTCATGTCGCCGACCGCGGTGATCTGTTAGCCGACTCAGGAGGTTGTCCCGCATTGTGGAGAGTCTCTCCGACTGCGCTGGGTTTTGGTGATGCACCGACCTTCGTCGAGGTTCCTTGTCAAGGCGCACCCGTTACCCGACTCGATTTGGCGGTGAATAGGGTTGTGTCACATGACGGATACTCAGGGACTCCCTTCCCCCGATACGACAGCACGCGAACCAGGTCGGGAATTGGCGAGCGGCCCGCGTGCTCCGCTGTGAGGCCGAACTTGACCGGCCCGCTGCCGCCGACTCCCTCGAGGCACCCTCGGAAGCACCTCGTGCCTACTCTCTGCTTACTTCTGATCCGTAGCGGGTCAGCGGCTTCCCACAGCAATAGCCAGAATCCCCTTTGGTTGAAAGGGTCTCTCGGTAGTGGGCGTTGACGGACTCGAACCGCCGGCCCCTGCCTTGTAAGGGCTTATCAGGGGTTTGACTGACCTGGCGAAAGCTGCAGAATTGATGCTCTACCAGGGGTTTCGTGTCGCGACGCTTCGCGTCGTTTCTCGTTGTTTTCCGTCCTCATGTGGTCGCAGTGTGGTCGCGGACCGCTATGTGCTGTCCAGTCTTTTTTCTATGAAGGTCCGGACTCGTCGCTGGATTGCGCCGACAACGGGTAGATCGTCCACGCGATCCAGAAGGACCTCGGGATCGACAAGCCCACCGGCGATTAGAGCATCGGCAAACTCGTAGTCCTTCTCGCGTCCGGCCACGAGCTTGGCGAGAACGAGATCATGAGGTTCGAGGCATACGGCCTCAGCGGCTCCCGTGTCTCCCCACTCGAAGGGGACCACGCGTTCTTGCCATCCCTCAGGAAGAGTCGCCGTCGAGATTCCAACCCCTTGACCGTAGTAACCGAACTGCGAGTGGAACATGGAAGCCTCTCCTATCGCTCCATCGACCTGGTCGGCCTTCTCTTCTGCACCGTCCTCTTCTGCGCCGTCGACTAGGAAGGCGATGTCGGCTTCGATCGATACGGTGGCTTCGGGCGGCAGCTCGGTCTCCGGATAGGCGGCCAGGATCGCCTGGCTACCGATCACCAGGATCCGGCCGTCGTCAGTGACCCCTGCGGCTGCTCTGAGGATGTGGGCTAGATCGGCGCGTCTCACGTGTTGGTGCTGGCTTCGTGCTTCTTCCAAGCTTCGAGCACATTGGCTCGTTCTTCCTCGCTCAGGATCCCGGCGAAGGGTGAGTTCTGCCTCAGATCTCTCCCGAACGGGGACCGCCTCGTCATCGCGCCGAGAAGCGCCGGAATCGGTCCGTTGAGGAGACGCTCCCACTCATTGAGCCATGACTGCGCTCGGCCGCGCGCTGACTTGCGCATCCCTTCGAGGTTGCGCTTCGCCGTTTCGAGGACAGTCGCTGGATCGGCGACTACCCGGCCAGCGATCGCATATGTCAACCAGAGACTGCGGCGTTGGTCTCGTGTCAACCTGAGAGTGCGGTCCGCGAGGGCCTCGACGTCGCTCCGTCGTATACGACGGTGAGTTCCAATCGTGATAAACGGAAGATCTCCTCGATTGCACAGATCGACCACGTGTTGGCGCGAGGAATTGAGGATTTGCGCCGACTCACCCGTTGTCAGGAGCTCATCGTCACGTGCTTCTTCTATTTGTGCTTCAGCGATGTGCTTCCTCATGAGAGACACAGTAGCGTCCAAACCCAAAAAACACAATATAGCGTTGTATTTAGTGTTTTTTGGGTTTGCTCAACAAAAGACCTCTGACTTCTCCATCAATCGGACCCTTGACGCCAACACCGGTGGCACATCGAACACGGTCTCACCAACAGCAACAAGTTGCTGGCCGATCAGATAGCCGAGCCCGTTCGCGGACTCGACAGCCCACTCACGCTTGACGAACCCAAAAGCCCAACCGGTGAGACGCTCAACCTGTGAACTCGACGCTTCGAGCGTGAGTTCGTCGATCAGGTTCTCATCGTCATCAACAGCAACCGCCGTGTGGGTTGCCTTGTGCGGATCGATCCCAATCATCGTCATAACAATGCCTTTCTCGTTGACAGTGGAACCGAGATGGGCACTCCTGATTCGGGTCGATAGTGTTCTCGCCTCTTTCGAGCCACATCCCAGCAAGGACACCGGCTGGCCAACAGCTCGTTAGAAAGCCAACCCGAAGGTGGCAGGCACATAGAGAGACGACCAGCCGGGTCCTCTAGATGCTACGAAACGCCGCAACACCCGACACAAGTATCAATCAGGCACTTATGGGCGGCTGATGAGTCTCGGGAGGGGGCGTAAAGAGTGCACAAATCGTGCACATGACAACGCTATTTCACGCGATAACGCACTATCACACACCTACAACTCGGCGCTCAGTGCGACACAAGAAAAACCCCTGGGTCATTGACGATTCACCGTTGACCAGGGGTTTTTCAGTTGTGGGCGTTGACGGACTCGAACCGCCGGCCCCTGCCTTGTAAGGGCAGATCAGGGGGTTTGAAGGAGCTTGCGATTTTGGCCAAAAACCCATATCTACCTGGGGTTTTGAGTGTTCAATGCTTCTCACTGATTTCCGCCATTTTCCACTCTCTGACGGACACTTGACGGACACCTCTCAGACACCGGAAAGCTCGGATGCTGATCCGGGTCGGTTATGACGGTCCTGAACAGCCTCACCTGACCCAAGCTGTCCCCGTCCGAGTGCTCTACGTTGAGAGCATGCCTCAGAGCCCACTGTCACCACCAAGACTCGTGGCG
>QIDW01000056.1 GCA_003230435.1 Acidimicrobiia bacterium
CGATCCCGCATCGGTGACCGACTCGTTGATCAGCTTCGCCGCGCCCTTGGTAGCGAGTGGGGAAGCCCACGCTTGGAGCAGTAGTTGACCATTCTTCTGAAGACCCACGTACTTTGCGTTGCGAGCAGAATCCTTGACGTCAAATGGGTCGGTAGGCGTCTCTGCGATGAGCGACGCGGAGGACAACCACTTGCTTTTTGGCCTCGTCGATTCGGTAGAGGGCACGATATGTGCCGCGTCGAGCACTCCAGATCCCCTCGAGGTTGTCTCGCAGGGGCGCCCCGAATCGCCCCGGATTGTCCAATAGACCGCCTGAACTCGATCACGGCAAACGCCACCGCCTCAGGGAGGACTTCACGAATGGCACAGACCGCAGGTGCTGTCACCACGATCTCATAGCGATCTGCGCTCAACGTGGCCGCAGAGCCTCGACCGCCTCTACGCCGCGTACCACTTCACCAGCAAGGTAGGCACGATGAGCTTCGACCAGTTCTGCCACAGCCTCAGCGTCTCCAAGAACCGCCAGCGTCTCTTCTAGCGATTCGAGGTCTTCCGGGCTGATGAGCACCGCGGCCGGCGTCCCATTTCGGGTCACCACAACACGTTCATGTTGCTTCTCAATTCGATCAACAAACTCAGAGAAACGGTCCCGGACCGTACGTAGCGATTCAGTTGACATGGCCACAATTGTGCCACGCGAAACGCAAATGGAAGGGCTCTGCCGCCACAGTACGTTCGTTGGCCTCGTCGCAACAAAACCAGTCAGGATCGATGTCGGCGCCGGCCCCTCATCCCTCAGGACGAGAAGCGATCCTTCTCCGGACCGATGCCCGCCATCGCCTCCGGCCTTAGCATTGAGCATGTGAAGCTCTTCGGGAAGGTCCCACCCCGTCATCTGGCACTCGACGCGCTGATTGCGGCCGGGCTTCTGACAATCAGCCTGGTCGGTCGTCTCCAGATCGACGCCGAAACTGCTGCGATCTTCTCCCGCCAGTCCGACGGGCTACATGTCTTCCTGATTGTCCTGATGACCGTCCCGCTGGTATTGCGCAGGGTGTACCCGACACCCGTCTTCTTCGTGATTCTGGCTGCATGGGTCCTCGATCGGACCCTCGACTACCCCGAGAGCCCTGCTGCCATCGCGGTCGCCATCGTCTTTTACACGATTGGTGCGGAGCTCCACAGAAAAGGCTCGTGGCGCATCGGCGGCATCAGCGTCATCTTGATCGTCGGATGGACGGGAATAGGCGTGCTCTCGCTCGAGTCGGTTACCGCCGCCAGTCTGATCACGACGCTGGTCGGCACCCTCACCCCTCTGCTGCTAGGTCGAGAGGTTCACCAGAGACGGCGTCGGGTCGAGCAACTACGGGAGCGAGCCGAGCGAGCCGAGCGCGACCGGGAGGAGAGAGCCCGGCGAGCAGTGGCCGAAGAAAGGGCACGAATCGCCCGTGAGCTTCACGACGTCGTGGCCCATCAGATGACGGTGATGACGCTTCAGGCTGAAGGAGCACGACGGATCGCCGACGGAGCCGACCCACGGATAGTCGAAGCGCTCGAGACCATAAGTGATGCCGGTCACGGTGCTTTGGTCGAGATGCGCCGAACCGTGGGACTGCTGAGAGCACCGGAAGATGAGTCCGAGACCGAACCTCTCCCCCGTCTCTCAGATCTCAGCCAGCTCGTCGACAAGGTCCGGGCTGCCGGTGTCCCGGTAGATCTGGAGATCGAAGGAGACGTCCGCCCACTGGCGGAAGGAACCGAGCTGTCTGCCTATCGAATTGTCCAGGAGTCGCTGACCAACGCCGTGCGACATGGAGGACCCAATGTGTCGGCGAGGGTCACCATTGAGTACGGAAGCGATCAGCTCGACGTCCTCATACTCGACGATGGCAGGGGTCCTTCGGCCAGCACTGGAGATGGTTCTGGGCACGGCATCATCGGAATGAGAGAGCGAATCGCTGTGCTGGGGGGCGAATTCAGCGCAGGCCCGAGCTCGGGCGGCGGCTATCAGGTCCACGTCATCATTCCCGTCGAATCATGATCAGAGTTCTCATCGCCGACGACCAGGCAATGGTGCGAGCAGGGCTGCGACTGATTCTCGAGGCAGAAAACGACATCGTGGTTGTCGCCGAGGCTGGAAACGGTGAAGAGGGTGTGCGGCTTGCCCGGCGCGAGAAGCCGGATGTGGTCCTGATGGATGTGCGGATGCCGGTGATGGACGGGTTGGAGGCCACACGGCAGATTACTGAGCAGGTGGAAGGAACACGTGTGATCGTTCTGACCACATTCGACCTCGACGACTACGTGTACGGGTCGCTCCGTAACGGGGCCAGCGGTTTCCTCCTCAAAGACGCAGAGGGCGACCAACTGGTCGAAGCCGTGCGAGTGATCGCAGCAGGCGATGCGCTCATTGCTCCGTCTGTCACCAAGAGGCTCATCTCCGAGTTTGCCAGTAGGCCTGAGTCGGCCGAGATAGAGGGTCTCGATTCTCTTACTAAACGTGAGATCGAAGTGCTCGGTCTCGTGGCCCAGGGGCTCTCCAACGCCGAAATCGGCGAGGAGCTCTTCGTGTCAGAGACGACGGTCAAAACCCACGTCTCACACATGCTCACCAAGCTCCAGTTGCGTGACCGGGTCCAGGCGGTGGTCGCCGCCTACGAGTCGGGTCTCATCATCCCTGGCAGCTGACGTCCTCCTCAGGTAGGAGACCCCTTCCTGTCGGACTCATCCCCGACGACTACCTCGAACCGTCCTTCCGCCCGATGTGCGATTGGCCTTTCCCCCTGATGATTCCAACACACATAGAAGGAAAGGACTTCTGCAATGACACTCGCACCGGAAAAGGTCCAAACAGGGGTTGCCGCCCGAATGGAGGGCGGCGTCAAGGTCTACGGGTCAGGAGGGACCGAGGTCCGCGCTCTGAACGGCGTGGACATCGGATTCGAGCGGGAGCGTTTCACCGCCATCATGGGCCCATCCGGCTCGGGCAAGTCGACGCTGCTGCACACACTCGCCGGCCTCGACTCACTCGATGACGGCAGCGTCTACATCGGCGACGCCGATCTCGGATCGCTGAACGACCGCAAGCTCACGATGCTGAGACGAGAGAGGTTGGGGTTCATCTTTCAGGCTTTCAACCTCATCCCCACCCTCACTGCAGAGGAAA
>QIDW01000096.1 GCA_003230435.1 Acidimicrobiia bacterium
TGAATCAGGCCTCTACTACTCCAACAAGGTGGCCAGGCCTCCTTCGGCCGCAGCACAGGACAACGACCTCGCCCGGGAACTGTGGGAACGTTCGGAGCTGTGGTGTGGGGTGGCCCCACTAGCGTCGTAATCGAGTGAGCGAGCAACCCCTCGACGTTATGCGAATCAGATACGAGGAATGAGCCTGAAGCCGCACTTCTCCAGGTTTCTCGAGTCGCAACCCGGTCGGCTGCACTTCGCCGCCCACTCCCACCACCCATGGCCCGACGTCAGCTACGACGCCCACAAACAGGCGTGGCTCGATGCCGCGGAGATGATGGACGACAAGTGGGACCACATCTTTGGAACGGTCATGCCCAGGGCGACACAGCGGATTGCTTCGATTCTGGGGCTGGCAGATCGCGAGACGCTCATCATCGCTCCCAACACCCACGAGTTGGTGGTGCGAGTGTTCTCCTGTTTGGAGCCACCGGTTCGTGTGCTGACGACCGACTCCGAATTCCACTCCTTCACTCGCCAGTCGAAACGCTGGGAAGAGGAGGGTCTCGCCATTGTCGACCGGGTCCCGGCGGAACCTTTCGAGACGTTTTCCGATCGGTTCACGCGCGAGGCAAGGGCGGGCATCCACGATCTGATATTCCTCAGCGAGGTGTTCTTCGATTCGGGTTTTGTTGTGCCGAATCTGCACCGAATCGTGTCATCCATCTCCGAGGAGAAGGCCTTCGTGGTGATAGATGGTTACCACGCCTTTATGGCCCGACCGACAAACATCGGACCGATCCAAGATCGGGTTTTTTACATCGCCGGCGGATACAAGTACGCGATGTCCGGTGAAGGGGTGTGTTTCCTCCATGTTCCCCCCGGATATGGTGAGCGTCCGGTCAACACCGGGTGGTACGCGGGGTTTGGCCAGTTGGAGAGCGGTGTGAGTGACCGAGTCCCCTACGGAATTGATGGGACGCGATTCGCCGGGGCTACCTACGACCCATCGGGTATCTACAGGATTGATGCTGTTCTGGGGTGGCTCGAAGGCGAGGGGGTCACGCCGGCCAAGATTTCCAATCATGCTCGGGGCTTGCAGGATCAGTTCTTGGATGCGGGGGTGTCACCGGGAACCCTGGTGCCTTCCGAGGAGCACACCCGTGGCAACTTTCTCACCTACGAAAGTGCTCAAGCCGCCGAGATCTACGACGCGCTTCATGCTCGCAATGTCATCACCGATTATCGCGGCGACCGATTCCGAATCGGCTTCGGTATCTACCAGGACGAAAGTGATGTGGAGCGCCTGGTGGCAATCCTCGGCGAGATCATCTCGGCGATCCGAACCTGAGGTTGTTTGGCCCATATCCGGGCCAAACAACCTCAGGTTCGCAGTCTGTCCTGTGGATAAGTCTGGACGGACGCGCCAGAATGCGCTGAATGTCACCCGTTCCGACGCTGCGCGTCGTTCCCCTCGACAGGATTTGTCGACACGAAGAGGTCGATCCGCTTCGAGTAGACCGTCTCGTCGGACGCATCGACGCCGAGGGAATCCAGGGCAACCCGATGATCTGCTCTGAAGCACCAAGCGGCGATCTCGTGGTTCTCGACGGCGCAACGAGGACCGAAGCCCTGAAGAAACTCGGGATGAGCGATGCGGTGGTCCAGGTCGTGGACCCCGGTCGGGTAACACTCGAGACCTGGCATCACGTAGTGAGAGACTGTCAGCCCACCGAAATAATCGCGGCAATCGCCGCCACCGACCCGCTAACCCTCGCCGACAATGAGTTCACTCCCAGAATTCGCACCGTCGCCGGTGAGTCGCACTCGGTGCTGGGCGCCGGGATAAGCCCAAACGCCACGCTGTCCGCACTCGTCGACGCATACACCGGCAAGTGGACCGTGAACCGCGTCGCAGATCCCAGCATCGAGTCCGTTGAATGGAGGTACCCCGACTGGTGTGCCGTTCTCGAGCTTCCGACACTCACGGTTGAGGAGGTGATGAAAGCAGCCGTTGGAGAAGATCTCTTGCCGGCAGGCATCACACGTTTCCTGATCCCGGAGAGAGCGCTTCGTCTCAACATGGACCTATCGCTGCTTGGCTCCGATCGGACCCAGGAAGAGAAGCAGCAGTCGCTCGACGATCTGCTCGAACAACGGGCCAACGATGGACGGATCCGTCGTTATGAAGAAACCGTCTTCATCCTCGACGACTGAGGATCAGTGCTCCGACATCCTCGATGATGGCGCCTCATCTGCCCTTCCACTCCGGTGTCCGCTTGGCTGTGAACGCCCTATAGAACTCAGCGTGATCCTCGCTGGTCATCAGAAGCGCCTGGGTGAAGGCCTCGAGTTCGATTGCGGAGGACAGGTCCATATCTTGCTCTCTGCTCAGCAGTGTCTTGGTGGCGCCGTAGGCCAACGTCGGGCCATCAGCGAGACGGCGAGCCAGTCTCCTGGTTTCAGACGCGAGCTCGTCGTCGGGAACGACTTTGGATGCCAGTCCGATGCCAACACTCTCTTCAGCTCCAACCTTGTCACCGAGAAGCAGCAGTTCGGTTGCTCTCCCGAACCCGACGACGCGAGGCAGCAAATAGGCCGATCCCATGTCGGCTCCCGCCAGACCTACTTTGGTGAACAAGAAGTGGAACGATGCCGACTCAGCGAGCACCCGAAGGTCGGCGGCCAATGCAATCACCGCGCCGGCGCCGGCGGCTACACCGTTGACCGCCGCGATAACGGGCATGGGCACCCGTCTGAGACCCTCGACAACGGCCCCGGTCATTCTGGTGAATTCGAGGAGGTCCTTGGAGCCCATCTCCAACAAGGGGCCGATGATCTCTTCCACGTCTCCACCACTGCAGAATCCGCGTCCGGTGCCTGTGATGAGCAAGACATTGACATCATCACGATGCTCGATCTCATCCAGCAGATCTCGCAGGTCGGCGTACACATCGAAGGTGAGTGAGCTTGTCCGGCCGATCGAAGGTGACAATCGCCACGCCTTGGTCAACCTCGAAGCCGAAGTGATCCCAGTTCATGGTGAAACCGGGTGATGCTCGAAATGGGCTCACGAACGCGAGGCTAACCCGACCGCTTCCGCACCGATGCTGCTCAGCGGTTAACTTCAGTGTCATGGAACCGACTCTCGACCAGGTCAGACAGGAGCTCGCCGATATTCACGACGAGCTTCTTGCACTGCCTACTGATGCCTTTGACCGCCGCTCCCGGCTAAAAGACCGGCAGAACGAGCTTCGACAGCTTTCGCACCAAATGGTTGATGGTCAGCCTCTTCACGATGCAGCCCACCTGAAGTCTGCCTTCGACCGCCTTCATCGTCTTCGCGACCACCTGCTCGACGAACGCATCGGGGCATCCTCGACAGGAGACGATGCCGTATGGGGCGAAATGTCATTGGCCATAAACAAGGCCATCGACGCCGGAGTTGGCACCGACGAGATCG
>QIDW01000358.1 GCA_003230435.1 Acidimicrobiia bacterium
TCGATCTGTCGAGATCGATGACATCGTCACTCAAGATCAGATCAGCGAAAAGACCGGAATGTCCAGACAGGTTGTCTCAATGCACGTCAACGAACAACGCGGGACCAAGCACTTCCCGTTGCCGGTCGTCGGTATCCCCCAGCGCGTCCGCGTGTGGCGCCTCGCTGACATCTACGACTACTTCGACAGAGAAGAAGACGCTGAGAGACTCCGACGCCAGAGATCAGCGGTGGACGAGGCATGGAAAAGGGCGCTCGAGGACATCGCTTCCTGACTCGCCCTCCCTGAACCACGGCGGCAAGTCTCTCCTCGACGGGTGATTGACCGGGGTCGCTCATGATCATGGTCTCTTCCTCGACGGCGAACCGACGCACTACTACGAGGGTCTTCGAACCCTGTCAACCCCCTGCCTCGGGTTCGTCGGCCCCCAAGGGGCGGCGAAAAAAGGTCCACAAACCGTGGACGGCGAGTCTCCGATTCCGTCACCCTCTCTCGGTACGGTGAGGAACATGGGGTCATTCGACCAACGCGCTTTCGCTCTGTTGCGTCAGTTGACCGGTGCTCCGGGCGCGGAGTTCAGGGACGGTCGCTCGAGGCGATCAGAGCGATAGCCAGCGATCGCGCCAGGGCACTGGTCGTCCAGCGAACCGGGTGGGGGAAGTCGGCGATCTACCTGATCACAACCCGCGTGCTCCGTGATGAGGGGGTTGAAGAGCCCACCGGCCCCTAATCCGGCCGGCCTGGCAAAGACACCAAACTGCCACCGACCTCACCACCTACCCCAGCCACTATTTCAGGGGCAATTAACTAGAGTCCCGGGTCACAGCCGGTCACAGGAATATGAACACAAAAGAGGCCCTGGCACTGCTCGCGTCCGGTGCGGAAACCGGAAAGCTGGCCACGCTCCGTTCGGACGGAAGCCCCCACTTGGTCCCGGTGTGGTTCATCATCGACGGCGGTGATGTCGTATTCCAGATGTCCGAGGAGAGTGCCAAGGCACGGAACCTGGCCCGCGACCCGCGGGCGGCGTTGACCGTCGAAGTCGGCCGGCCCTACAACTACGTCACGGCTGAGGGCAGAGTGACCGTATCTGACGACTTGGATGACATGCCCTTCTTCGCCGGGAAGATCGGTGCCCGATACAAGGGAGCCGACAGGGAGGAAGAATTCGCCGAAAGGAACGGCGTCCCTGGGGTCCTCCTGGCCAGATTGAAGATCAACAGGTTCCTGAGCGACGCGGCCTACTAAAGCTACGAGGCAATTGGGACTGCGACACTCCCTCACAGAAGGGGAGGCAGCTGCTGAGCGTGCTGGCCAGAGAGCCACTCTCATACGAGGTGTTTGTCAGAGCGGCTCACACACACTGCTGAGGTCGGCGAAGGGGCACCCGCCGCTTGACGTTCGCTTTCCATGATTCAGCAACGATTCCGCCGGGCCTCGTGCGGAAGATCCTCACCAAGGACATCGGACTGAGCGAAGAGGAAGCAATGGACCTGCTCTAGAATTTGAGACATCAGGACCAGGTCGTCAGAACATGAAACGAAGTCAGAATCCGCTATCACCACGAGCCCGAGGGCTGGTGGGCGGACTCGTCCCGATCTGTCTGGCTTCAGTGCGGCAGGTGAGACGTTCTCCGAGGTGCGTGACATGGCAATCCGCGGTGTCGAGTTCGCCACCGATGAGACGGTCGGCATCGTCGAAGAAGGCATAACTACCCCAGATCAGAGCTGAGATCTGTTGACCGTCGTTTGACTCCAACCCGCCGACCCCTGAAAAACACCAACCACCACAGGACCTCCCGCGCCCAACACCACCTGTTTCCAGGCGGCGCGCTTTGGGTCCCGGTTCAGCAGCCCATTGCGTCCCGGAGAACGCTGCAAGATTCGGCGATCCGCTCTTCGCTCAGTCGGGCAACCGGTCGACGGAATGCTTGCTTGGAGAGCGTGTGGAGGTTGTCGAAGTTGACCACGCAGTCGGTGGGTACGCCATCGGCTTCGGACGTCAGCTCGAGCTCGGACACAAGACCACGGCGTGTTCTCGTCAGCGCAGCGACCACCACCGAGTCGATTCGGTCGGCAACCGGATCACGGGTCAGTACAAGCACAGGCCGATCCCCACCTGGGCTTTTGGCGAACCAGACCTCACCTCGCTTCATCGGTCCAGTCAGTCCAATCCTCGGCCGGACCCCAGTCAGAGACCTCAGCCAGGCTTTGCTCGTCGGGTGTTGGCGGCTTACGTATCCATGCCTTGATGTCGTCTTCGGCACGAAGACGAACCAGGTACGTATGCAAGGCATCACGCAGCAACTCCGACCGGTCGAGACTCAGACGCTCTGCCCAGCGACGCGCCTCTTCGGCTTCATCGTCATCGACGCGGAAACTGAACATTGTCATACACACACAGTAACTCGTATGACAGGATCCTTGCAAGACCCTCGATTGGGCATTCTTCACCAAAACGTCCTGGTTCCAGGCTACGACTCCTCTACATTGCGTCGGAGCCAACCATCGATGGATCTCCAATCGAGTTGACCGGTCTCCATCAGACCTCGCTGAATCACCGCCCAACTCGAGACCGTTCATCCTGAGATGAATGTCAGCAGCTGCCACGGCGGTGCGCTTGTTCCCATCCAGGAACGGGTGGTTCTGGATCAGGCTCTCAAAAAGGGCCGCCGCTTCGGCAATCGGGTCGTCGTAATAGCCGGTTTGGGGACGAAAGATCGCCGACTCCAGCGCACCGAAATCGCGAACCCCTTCGGCCCCGCCGAACTCACCGATGAGTACAGCGTGGATAGCCAGGACCTCGACAACTGAGAGATAGTCAGCCAACTACCTGGCCAGGTCCTCGTAGAGTTTCCGATGTCTTGCGATGGATGCCTTTAATTGCGCTATCACTTCGGGGCGCGGGCCCTCTCCCTTTTTCCTTTCCACCCACTCGGTGAGAGCCTCGTCGAGAACAGCCTGGAATTGGCGTCCCTCGGCGGCTGCCAATGCACGCACTTCATCGAGTAGTTCGGGTTTCGCTTGCGAAGAGAACTTCTGCATGGTCATACGGTCATCATGATACATCTTGACAACTCATGATGAAACCCCACGGCGCCGAAACCCAAAATCCTCAATAACCCGAGGCCCACTCACAACCTCCAGCGCGCGGAAGAAAGATGCTCCCCCACTGTCCCCCTGTCAGGCGACAGTGACCTTCTCAATCTGTCGGAGCAGACCCCCGTGTACTCACCTGGCGACTTTCTCACAATGATTTAGTAGCACCCCTCCAACACGTCCCACACCACTTGTCTCCAGGTCGCGCGGTTTGACGCGACTCGCAATCCCACTGGTCAGGCTGCCGCGGGGCCAACTAGGAAAACGGTGGTGTTGCTATGACCAAATCGAAAGAACGGTTACTTTATCAGGCTACTGAGAGATAAAGCTGATAAACTGACCAAATATGTCAGACCAGGCAACGTGGACCGACGCACTGGGCCGTAGCTATCTCTACGTCCCCTATCAGGCAACCATGCTGGCCGAGGCTCAGATCACCTTCACGGCTGAGGCGACACTGGCGCTTGCCGAAGCGTCGAGGGCTATCGGTTCGATTCCTCAGCTCCCGTTGGCCGGCATCGCCACTGTCCTCTACCGCTCCGAATCGAGTGCATCCTCTCTCATCGAAGGGGTTGGGCCCGGCCCAAGACGAATACTCGAAGCCGAGTTCGCCAAAGCACACGAGATCAACGACGAACAGGCGAGACGGGTGGTAGGCAACGTTGAGGCTCTGAGGGCTGCGATCTCCACGCCTGTCCCTACCACCGCCGACGACATCCTGGCCTGGCACGGCTTGCTCATGAGAGACCATCCGCGAATGCGACCGGAGACGATCGGCGCATTCAGGACGGAACAGAACTGGATCGGAGGAGACGCATTCGGACCGAAGGAAGCCGAGTTCATCCCACCACCTCCAGAAGAGGTGCCCGGACTAATCGACGACCTCACCGCCTTCTCTTCGAGAACCGACCTGACCCCGGTAGCGCACGCTGCACTGGCCCACGCCCAGTTCGAGGTGATCCACCCGTTCGTCGACGGAAACGGCAGAGTCGGACGGGTTCTCCTTCAGCAACTCCTGGTCGGACGAGCCAAGCTGCACAGCCCCATTCCCGTATCCGTGCCTTGGAGTAGAGACACCGACCGCTACATCGCCGCTCTTCGGGCATACCAAGACGGAGACACCAACTCATGGCTCGTCTTTGCGTCGTGGAGCGTCATCGAAGCGGTGAACTGGATGGCTCGGGTGGCAACGAACCTCACCCGCCTTCTGGACGGGTTCAGAGGAAGATTGGAGACCCGCGGCCGTTCGGTCACCGCCCGGATCATTGACGATCTTCCGACTAATCCGATCGTGGATACGCCGTCTGTAGCCGAGAGGTACCAAGTCACGCCACAGACGGCGCACACTGCCCTTGTCAGGCTCGCCGACGTCGGCATCCTCACCGAGAGGTCCTTCGCCCGCCGCAGGAAAGGACGTCCTAGGCGAGTCTTTGCCGCAACGGAGCTGATCGGGTTTCTCGGCGACCAGTAACTCCAGTGGTTCTTGCAGCTTGACGACACCTGCCCACAGCGGGATGGGGTTCGCCAGACCTAGCCCCCACCACACCACCTGGTCCCAGGACATTCAGGTCGGAGACGACACCCTCCAACCATACGAACGAGCCGCCTCCGCCATCGGTGCGTCGTACGTAGCGACGCCACTGAGCGTGGGCCCGAAAAGGGCCGCCGTTGCCAAATGGATAGCGTCCAAGGCACGCAACGTCGTCGGCTCCATCTGGCCCGCGTCGTTCAACACCTGGTTGTTGATCCGCACCAGGTCGATTCGACCCAGGACATCACTCGCGCGATTCTGGTAGGGATCCCCGAGCGCCAGCACAGCTCGATTCACCTCCGTGCGCGCCAGAGCGCTGGCTACCAGCGGCCTACGACGGCGGAGTAACCGCCGCAGGGTCGCAGACTCTGGCTCTCGAGCCACAAGCTTGATTATCGCCGAGGAGTCGATGTACCAGACCTTCTCAGCGCTCATCGACCCGCAGTCGTCGCAGCACCACGGAAGGTGCCTCCTGGTCCACTAACAGCTCAAGCGGTAAAGCCAGATCATCCAGGCTGCCCTCGCTTTCATCCAAATCACCCGAAGCACGGAGTCGGTCCAGCGGTGGCGCTTCAGGAATTGGAGTCAACAGAGCTATCGGACGACCACGATCGGCTACGCGATGCCACCTGTTTCCAGAATGGGCGGTTTGACACAAAACAACAACACCCCGACGAGTACGCTCCAACGAGCACAGGCAGTCTGCGAGTACAAACAGCTGTTAGGCCGACTGAATTCGAGA
>QIDW01000045.1 GCA_003230435.1 Acidimicrobiia bacterium
CATGTGCACCAGTATCGAGCCACCGATGGCGACAAACAGGCCGATCGCGATGAGCGCGATTCCTGTGATGAGATGCTTTCGTTCGCTCACGGGTCTCCTAGCGGGCGACAGCAGTGTACGCCGCTGAAGTTGTCTCCGATACCCAATCTGGAGAAGAATCCGGATACCAGAATCTGGTTTCTGATTCCTGGTTTCCGTCCAATGAGGAATGGCGCCGTGGGTGCGGCTAGAGTCTCTGCGGCCGACAGATCGAACCCACAAGACATCCCAGCAGGAGGACGCTGCAAGCGTGACCGCCGACATCTCATCAAACGAAGCAGCTCAATCGGAGGCTGAGGACAACGGGGCAGCGATGGCCGGCAAGTACGTGCTGGTGGCAATGGTGCTACTCGTGATTGGGCTCGTACTCACCGCGCTTGCATCCTTACAGCTCGTGCTGCCGGACCTTCTCTCTGGTTCGGCGTACACGACGTACGGTCGACTGGCTCCAGCGGGCAGAGTGCTGCTCGGCGACGGCTGGCTCCCGCTTGCGGGTTTGGGACTCGCCGTGTATGTGCTCGGCGACATCACACGTGGTGGCCTCAAGCGCAAGGCGCTCGCCACCGCAGGACTCATCACGATTGCTTTCGGAGCGCTTGCGGGTGCCGGCGACCTGGTCGGCGGATTGTCATCCGGAATCGTTGGGCAAGAAGGACCGGTCTGGACGAGAGCGATCTCGGCCGTCGGATATCTGCTTGTTGGGCTGGTAGTCACGGCAACGGCCAAACAGAAGGCAGATCGGCTCGGCCCAACAGGCTGGTACCTCACTGCTGCGTCATGGTGGCTCACTGCGTCTGCGGCGTTCGGGCTGATCCCACTCATGGCCGGAACACCCGGCTCGATCCAGGCTGCCTTCGCAAACGCCGGTCTCCACCGATTGTTCGTTGTGACCATGGCTGTAGGTCTTCTCTACTTCGCGTTCTCCAAGATCAGCGGAGCAGATCTCTCAGAACCGAGACCTCTGGCTGCTCTCGGGTTCTGGTCCCTGACGTTCACATGGGCGTTCATGGGCGGCATCAACCTCGTGTACTCGGCGACTCCCGACTGGTACGAGACACTCACGATCGCCTTCGCGATCGGGACACTGGTCCCGGTGCTCGTGATCGTCACCGACCTCGGGTTGCTGCTCAAGGGTCGCGTGCAGGCCATCGGCGACAGGGCGACACTGCGATACGGGGTCGCCGGCGGACTCACTCTCATCGGAGTAACAGCTGTGAACCTCCTCCTGGCGTGGAGAGCAACAAGCGCCGTCGTCCAGTACTCGACGTGGGCTACCGGTCTCGATGTTCTTCTCGTTCTGGGCGGAGGGTCCTTTGCGATCTTCGCTGCCAACAGCGTGCGCAGAGGTGGAAGGGCTTCGGGCCCGAGCCTCCACTTCTGGGGGTCAGCGGTGGGCCTATCAGGAGCAGCGGTGGGCCTACTCGCCGGTGGCGTGGTCACAGGATTCTCATGGATCGCCGGGCCCTCGAGCCAGCTCTTCCCGAACTACGGTCCCGGCTACGAGGTCGCCGTCGTATCACTCGGACCGTTCCTGTGGGTTGCGGCGATCTCACTCACGATCTATGCCCTCTCACAGATCGTCTATCTGGTGCGGATCAATTCGACATCGGATGGGGAACTGCCGGCACCGGATGGGCCACTCGACTACAACCTGGAGTTCGAAGGTTCAACGCGCTACGTCACATGGAAGAGACTCGTCTGGGGTGCGGTCGCCGTATGGGTCGCAGCGGCGATGTTCACAGCCGTCCTGCCGATGATGGACAACTCGGAGACTGCCGCGACGATCACAGCAGCGCGATATCGGACCTATGAGCAGGGAACACCCGAGCTGGTCGGTCGCAACCTCTACCTGGCACAGGGATGCGCAGAATGCCACACGCAATCTGTCCGTCCGATCGTCGCCGATGTCGGTCTCGGTGCCGTGAGCGTCGCCGGTGACTACGCCTTTGAGAACCCTGCCCTCATCACAGGGACCAGACTTGGCCCAGACCTCATGCGTGTCGCTGACAAGGAAGGAATCAGTTCCGAGTTCTTGGAGGCTCATCTGAGGAACCCACGGGCTGCACGGTCGTGGTCGATCATGCCGTCCTACTCCTTTCTGTCGGATGCGGATATCAAAGCACTTGTCAGCTACATCGAGACGTTGAGGTAGGACGATGGACGAACTTCTCAAGCGAGTAGCCGAACTCAGGGGAATGCCTGCATCCCTCGTCGAGCGATCCGCCCAGGCCCGTGCCGAAAAGACCGGAACCACTGTTGAGGCTGTGCTCCAGGAGTGGGCGGGGGAAGCTGATTCGGCTCCTGCCGAATCAGCGCCGTCGGCTGCCGCGGCTGCCACCGCGGAGCCATCAGCAGAATCAGAGCCATCAGCCGCCAGCTCTCAGCCATCAGCGGAAGAAGAGCCGAGAGCCGAGGTGACGACGGATCATCTGATTCAGCTTGCTGCTGATGCGAAGCGAATGCCACCGAAGCTGATTCTCTCGTCGGCGACTGCACGAGCTGAGCATTCGAGTTCCTCACTCGAGGAGGTTCTTGCGGACTGGGCGGGTGTTGATCTGGGAGAGCTGCGGAAACAGGCGACAGGTGACAGGCAACAGGCAACAGGAGAAGAACCGGAGCCGGCAGCCGAAGAAGAGCCGAGAACCGTAGACCGTAAACCGAAAACCGCTGCGGCTACCGCCGCAGCTGCTCTCACCATGGGTGAGCTTCTCGACAAGGTCGCCGAGATCAAGGGTATGCCTGCTGCGCTCGCCAAACGGTCTGCAGAGGCAAGATCCAAGAAGACCGGTGAATCCGTGGAAGCGGTTCTCGCGGAATGGGCTGGTGTGGATGTCTCGTCGGTGGGTCGGCTGTCAGCCCTCAGCCATCGGCTGAAGAGAAGCCGGAAGCCGAGAAGGAACCAAAAGCTGAAGTGGAAGTGATCGAGGCATCACCGCCTGAGGCCGACGAATCGGCCGACGAGAGCCGAGACGCACCGGCGGTGCGGGGCGGGTATCCGCGGTGGCTTGCTGCCGCGTTCGTGCTGATTCCGCTCCTGGCCGTCGTGTACATACTTGTTGCACCAAACGGT
>QIDW01000176.1 GCA_003230435.1 Acidimicrobiia bacterium
CCTGATCGTTAGAAGACTCTCCCCAACTCATAACCCCAGTCAACAAGGAGGGTCTGACAGATTTGACCGAAAACAGACCGATCCAAAAAGATATCAGAAAAAAGCCCGAAAAGAATCTTGAGTATCGGCTCGGTCGTCAGCGCCAATCCGCTCAGTAGCTCCATTCATCGTGGATGTTGCCTTCGGGGTCGAGGAGGAAGGCTGTGTCCCCGTCGTTGTTCCACACCGCGCCATCCTCACACCAATAGAGCTCTGCAGATGATGGACCCACAGTGTCGATGCCACACCCGGTGAAAACTCTCACCTCAGTCTCGACGTGGAGGACCATCCCGTTCGGGAAATTGAAGCGGTGAGTGGCTGACTCATCCTTGAGAACCCAGCCGGTCATGTCGGCAGCGGTGCCGCCCCGGTCTCCATTGAGGTTGTCGTTGTCGTTGCCTGGAGCGTCGTATTCAACATCGGTGATCACGAGTGTCGCCTCGCTGGGCTGGCCACAGGAGTCATCTGCCCAAAGTCCCAGGTCTTCGCTCTTTGCGCGTTTCAGGGCTGTCGCCAGGACCTCGGACTGGGCGACGTTGGGTGGGTATTCATTTGCCACGGCAAGCCCTTGACGAACCATGACCTCGTTGACGAATGTTCCGTCAGGCAGGTAGACGTAGCGGAGAAGACGCGAGAAGTCGTCCATGTCGGCGACGTCGCCCACCATCGTGATCTTCTTTCCATCGACCAACAGCTCGAGGGCTTCCGTGGATTCGGGTCCAAAACACTCGTCCGCCTCCGGAGTGTTGATACCGATGAGTCGGACTCTCACGTCTGTGCCCGCGGCATAGTCCACCCGGATCGTGTCGCCATCCGTGACCGAGGTGACGACGGCGGCGTCGGCGTTCCCGGCGGAAATCGTTGTTGGCGAACGAGGTGCGAGCACACTGACGAGGATGATGACCACCAGGAGGGCGAAGACGATGAACCACCGTCGTCTGTAGAATGGTGGGGGTTTGGATGTGGTTGGCTGCTCGCTCACAGGGACCGGGTCAGTCGTCGCTCCTGAGTTGGCGGAGCTCGTGCATCTCGGCCCGTCGCCGGCGGCGTCTCCTTCTGTAGAAGACCCCACCGAAGATGGTGAAGACCGCGGATGCGATGGCTGTCACCAGGATGACTATCGAAAGTGGGAACACGCCGCTCATCCAAAGAAACTCGATGGCCACTGTCTCGGTGTTCTGTACGGCGAAGACGACTACGAGAATCAACCCGATTGTCGCGATGATGCCGCCCCAGGGAAGACCGGGTCGTGGTTCCTCCGGCTGAGGGTGCTCTAGCTGCCCATCAATGTCGTGGCTCTCGTCCATCAGCGCGAGCCTAAACGCTGTCGCTTGTCGCCCAATCGTCCCGCGAAGCTCGGCCTTCCTTCACGTTGACTCGCATGAGCAAGAGCAACCCCACCACGAAGAACGCCACCACCGAGAGGATCGCTGGACGACCAGAACCGGTGACACCGCTGACTATGGCGAAGACAGTCGTGCCGGCGACCGCCGAGGCTTTGGAGAACACGGTGAAAAATCCGAAGAACTCGGCAGACGATTCTTCGGGGATCATGCTCCCGTAGAGGCTCCGCGATAGGGCCTGAGATCCGCCGAGGACGAGACCGACAACGGCGCCGAGCGCATAGAGAGGAACCGCCTGCCCGACGGGGAGCAAGTACCCGGCGATGGACACCCCGATCCATATGAACAACGAGATGACGATGGCTGGTTTGGTGCCGATCTTCCCGGCGAGCCACCCGAAGAAGAGAGCCCCTCCGAAGGCAACGAACTGCACAATTAGGAACGTGATCACGATCTCAGTGGTCGCGAGCTCAAGTGTGTCAACGGCGTATGCACCTGTCACGGCGATGATGGTGTTGATACCGTTGTTGTACAAGAAGTAGGCCACCACGAAGAGCAGCAGCGCGGGAAAGTCGAGGAGCTTCTTGGTCGTTTCCCATGTGGCGGCGAACCCGATGCGCGTGTAGGCAGCCAATCTCGACTTGTCGGCAAGCTGCGCCGGAAGAGGTTTAGGTTCCCCCTCGTGAGGCAATCGGCGCAGGGTTACGGTGCTAAACAGCAGCCACCAGACTCCGGCCCCGGCTATTGAGATTCGCGACGCTTGGGTCAGAGACATCCCGAGGGTTCCGTTGTCGCTGAGAAAGATCAACACAAAGGCGACCAGGAGGTAGAGACCGCCTCCGATGTATCCATACGCAAAGCCCTTCGACGAGACTTGATCGATTGTGTCGTCGGTGGTGATGATCGGCAGGAATCCGTCGTAGAAGACATTGGCGGCAACGAAGCCGATCTGCGAGATCAACGCTACGAAGAGGAAGGCGACTACAGCACCATCAGGCACCAGGGGGAGAGCGATCGTCGTGATGGCTCCGAGGATCGCGAAACTGCGAAGGAATCTGCGCTTGGCAGCCGCGTAGTCGGCAACCGTGCCGAGGACCGGCATCACCAGGAAGAGGATGAAAGATCCAAAGCCGACCACGCCCGCCCACAGTGTCTCGCCTGACAGTCCGGCGAACCCTTCGTCAGGGACGATCGTCGAAGCAAAGAAAACTGCAATGATCGCACCGAAAACCGTTATGTAGGCCGAGTTGGCCCAGTCGTACATTGCCCATCCGAAAATGGTGCGTGGATCGTTCTTCTGGGTTGGGCTCACGAAGACCCAAGCTAGGCATAACCTGGGTGCGCATGCGGTACACAGCGGTGGTTTTGTTGTTAATCGTCGCCGCCTGCTCCGTTCAGCAGGAACTGGCGCCGACGCCCCCGCAACCCGCCGGCCCGTCAACCACAGATGCACTCCCGCCCACGACCCTGGCTGACCTGACTACGACGACGACCGATCAGCCGACGACGACAACAACTCTCGAGGCCCCCAAACCGGACACGTCCGTCGCCTACGAGGAAGTGGCTCACCTTTCCTTTCCGATTCAGTTGACAGCGCTTCCCGGAAGCAAGATTTCATACATCGCTACCAAAGATGGCCGAATCTGGCTCTATGACGGTGTCGCCATCAGTGACGAGCCCGTGTTGGATATCAGCGATCGGGTCCTCGATGAGGGGGAGCGTGGTTTGCTCTCCATCGTTTTGCACCCGGACGGCTCTGGCCGGCTTTTCGCCCACTACACCGCTACCAACGGTGACACTTCCGAATTTGCCCTCATCGACGAGGGCACGGCTGACCCGGACTCGGAGCGTGTCCTTCTCCGACTGAGCCAACCTGCCGGAAACCACAACGGAGGAATGATCCAATTCGGCCCCGATGGGACCCTCTATGTGGCGCTGGGTGACGGCGGCGGTGCCAATGACCAGTTCAACAACGGACAGGATCTGGGCACACTCTTGGGTGGGCTGGTTTCGATTTCAGTAGACGGCGACCCCGATCCCACCCTGTTCAACTCCGGTTTGCGAAACCCGTGGCGTTTCTGGATCGATGGCAAGGTCATCTATATCGCGGATGTCGGCCAGGC
>QIDW01000313.1 GCA_003230435.1 Acidimicrobiia bacterium
CCAACAGCGTGGACTTCGTTGTCGTTGACCATCAGCGCAGACGGGGAATCCGAGTACGAGCTCACAGGCGCCTCACCATTCCCACGTCACTGGGTCTATGACCACGAGGGTGCCCTGGCAACCAAGAGCGCTGTTATCGACTTCGCAGAATGGGAACACAGCGATGCGCCACATCAGACTCCCTGGCACGACTTCGACAAGTCAGTCCTGATGAGCCATGTTGAATCGCAGGTCGAGAGAAATCTCTCAGGTGAAGTGATGGGCTCGAAGCACGATCTCGTCAAGTTCTCTGAAGGTTCAATACTCATTGAACAAGGCCAACCCGGGGGGCTGATCCATCTGGTCCTCGACGGGATGCTGAGAGTCGATGTAGACGGCGAACACGTTGCCGAACTCGGTCCCGGGGCCATCGTCGGCGAACGAGCAATTGTGGAAGGAGGGAAGGCCACGGCCACGGTGACGGCAGTCACACCGGTCAGAGTGGCCAGCATCTCCGCCGAAAACGTCGACCGGTCAGAACTGGAGCAGGTGGCGGCCACCCACCGTGACAAACAGGCCTGAGCTTGTGCACACCCTTTACCTTTTGGTACAGGGTGTGCACACGCTGGAGGTCAGTCGTTGCTGATCGTGCTAGGGCCGATCGAACCTGAGGCTGCCACCCGCATCGAGAGGGTGCCGCTCGCTCCGTCCGTCGTCGTGAACTCACACTCGATCTTCAAAAAGATACCGGAGACACCATCGGGAGCGCATCGATCCAATGTGTACTGGGTACCTGCCGCCATCTGAGCGGCAAAGACGTCACGGGCGTCTTGAGGGCCGATGTCGAGGACCACCGCTCCCAGCCCGAAGCGTGCCAGGAACCCGTCGAGGTCACCGGCGTTGAAGTCGGCGAAAGTCTGCTCGACGGCTCCGGCGGCGAAAACGACCCACTCTTCGCCGCGCTGGACCCGGAGCAGACCGTTCTGTTCCGCCTCCTCGATCGAAGTCCAGGCTCCGTAAGAAGCGGCGTCGGGATCGTCAGGGAATTGGACGGCCATCCATGCTTCGAACGGAACGGTTGACGTTTCGCCCTCGCTGTGCAGGAAGCTCAGATCGGATAACCCGTCGGAGTTGACAACCATGGTGATTGTCGTCGCGACCGGACTCGAGTTTACGGCCCGGTCCACCGCTTGAAGGGTGTCGGTGACGCAGATGACAGTGGCATCTTCCGCCGTCTGATCGGTCACCCGGCATTCGGGCTGCCCGAGTGCCGTCCCCTGCGCGGTGTTCCATGTCAATAATTGTTCCCACTCCCCGGAGTTCCATTCACCTACGAAACTGTCGGCGACAACCACGTCGGACGTAAACAACCCCAACACCGCATCGGCGTCTCCGGCGTTGAAGGCGGTGAAGTAGGAGTCCGCGACCGAGACCGCCTCCTCGGATGTCATCCCCTCGATACCGGTAAGTGTCGTTGGGACCACAGACGCTGCGACGGGCTGTTCGTCGTTGTTGGTCAACAGAATCCCGATCGTGGCGATCAGCAAGACAGCAGCCACGGCTGCCGCGATCAGCGATCCTTGGCTCCTGTCCGGTGGTTTGGTTTCGGGAATGGTCTCTATCTGCGTCATTTCGCTGCTCCTTTGCTTCAGGGTCGCGAGGTAGCTGGCCGCATCAACGTCGACCGGTTCGAGGTCAAGACTCGAGACCGGGTCGGCATGCTCCAACAGCGTCATGACACGCTTTTCGGTGATCACCAGGCACCTCCTTTCTGAGCAGCGGGGGTATGGGCTTGTTTCTTGTCGAGGCGGTTGTATTCGTGGGTCAGGTTCTTCCTGGCCCGATGAATTCTCTGTTTGACGGCGCCAGGGCTGATTGCGAGGACGTCGGCTATGTCGGAGTGGGCTAGCACCTCCCACGCCACCAACCGAAGTTACAAAGCCGGTTGGTAAGTCGGCGAGCTTCGATCTGGCGCGGGCTCATGCCGACTGACCTGTCTGTTCTCGATTGGTCTTTCCGCTTGGTTGTGGCCGTCCTTTTGCGGTCTTCACCTTTATCGGAGGGTACGCTTTCGATTCGGATGACCCGTCTCCGGTCGCAGCCCAGGTAGTGACTGGTATTGGTTTCCTTGGCGCGGACTGGTGGCGCAACCCCGGTAGCGCTTGTCATCGTCTACAGGCTGGACTTGGCCGAGAAAACGATGCGTGAGCACAAGTCGACGGCAGTCAGGCGTCCTTTCGGTATTTGTTTGTCGGGACTGGATGAGTTGTCCGAAGTAGCAAAACTCACCTGCACGCTCGAAAGGCAAGCGCGTCACGCGTGTCGATCGAAGCAGGGCACCATGACCACGTCGATCGGGCCGTCACCAACGACCTGATAGGCGATTGAGACCCCGGCGCTGTCGGCATATCGTGTTTCAGGGACTGACTGGAACGGCCGCGAAGTCATATATCGGGTTGGAGATCGGCCAGAGCCTGGTCAGTTGCTCCACGGTCGCCGATGAAGAACTGGGACGTGTTGGTCCGGGAAGGCCCGTGGGTTATTGGAGACTTGGGCAGTCGAAGCTGGTGGGGTCAAACGGGAGCCGAACGCGGAAACAGCTCGGTTCCGGTTCTGAGCCGTGCCCCTCCGCCAGCCGGCTTCGCCTTTGTGATACTCGCATGCTGAGCCCTTCCGGACTCTGACGGAGTCCTCGCACCCCGCGCCGTGATCCTGACTTGGGGGACGGAGAGACTGAAGGGAGTGAGTGAGGAAAGAATCATGGAGAAGAGCAGTCCCTATTCGCCCGTGATCCAGAACAGGCTCAACCTTTCAATCGCCTCTTCCTTGCTCATCTCGGCCACTTCGTCTTCCGATAGCCCAACTCGATTGATGAGGTTCCAGACGACTCCGGTTGGAACTGGTTCCTTCTCAGGTTCATCGGCGATCCCGCGTGTCGGCGGTTTGCCGGTCTCCAGGCACTCCCAGAACTGGGCCTCTGAGACTTGCAGCTGATCCTTGAGAATGTGCTTCCAGAGATCCCGTCCGTAGTCGGTCCGATCAGGAGGCCTCGAGATCCGGGTCCGCAACACATCACCGGATTCGAGAACCAATTCAAAGGTGTCGTGGTGAGTTCCGGTCTTGCCACGACTGGATCGGACCATGGACCAACCTTCAATCTCGCAGAAGCGCAGATGATCTTTGCGAGTGGCGGTCGGCCAGCTCACTCAGATGCGCGGATCCAACTGGTCAGCTGATCGTCGCTTGAGAACGCGATAAATTGAACCAAGGCCCAATGACGAGCGTGATTTGGCACCGCGTGAAGTCGATCCACCCAATCTTCCGAATACTCACGAAGCGCCAGTACAAGCTCATCGATCGCTTCGTCGAATCCAGCTCCGTCTGCTGCCACTGGCACTCCTGGCAGGGTCACGGACCAGCCGCCCGCTTCCGCTACTGCGACCGGCTGGGGCACGTCTCGCGAGTGTGCAAGGGCATTACGCAGACCCTCAGCATCCACAACAGCGACTCGTCGGTCCCGTCGTTGGACTCCAACGGGTCGACCGCTCTCCGCATCGTCCAGTACTTCCTTGAAGTCCTTTCGAGCGTCTGTATAGGTCTTGTAGGCGACAACCGTCATTGGCACTCCTCTAGAGCTATCCAGAATGATACGACGTGAATCCACGTACGTCAAGTACGTTACGTACGTTACGTACCGAAGAACTAGGACGTGTGATCAGCGCAATTGCATGCGAATGCTGACGACGCAGGCGTAGCCAGTACTCCGCATCAAACCGGTGTCGAACGACGCGCTAGAGGGTTCTCGACTGCGTTTGGCGGGATGGAAAACGTCCTGTTCAGACGGTATTGGTTGGTCGTTGAGAACCGGGAACAAGAAATCGAGGCATAAGTCAGTGTTCGCAGACAACCCCGCGAGCGGGTCCCTACCCGGACACCAACGCCGCACCATCGGCCAGTGCCTTCAGCTTCGCAGCGCCCACCTGACGAGACAACGGGACCATGCCGCAGTTAGTTGACGGGTAGATCCGATCCAGAGAGAGATGCTCGGCCACCGACGCAATCAGCGATGCCACCTCCTCGGGTGTTTCGATCCGGTCGGTGGCAACGTCGATCACACCCGCCTGGACGCTCTTGTCACCCAACAGATCCAAGACCTCGAGCGGAACATGGGATCCGGCCAGCTCAAGTGAGACCTGATCGACCGACGACTCGGCGAGAACCGGGAAGGTCGTCTCGTATTGACGCCACTCGGGGCCCAAACCATGTTTCCAGTCGATGTTGGCCTTTACCCCGTATCCGTAACAGATGTGAACGGCCGTCATCGAAGCCAAACCATCCGCCGCACGCTCCAATGCTTCTATCCCCCACCCGGGGACATCGTCCATAAAGACGTTGAACGCCGGCTCGTCAAACTGGATGAGGTCGACTCCTGCCGCCTCAAGCTCCTTGGCCTCTTCGTTGAGAATGCCTGCGAAGACCATTGCCAGCGTCTCAGGGTTGCCGTAATGATCGTCCTGGAGGGTGTCCACCATGGTCATCGGGCCCGGGAGTTCGGTCTTGATCTTCCGGTCTGTGATGGATCGCAGGAAAATTGCATCGTCGACGAACACGCCATCTCCTCGATAGACATCGCCCACCACTCTCGGCACCGAAGCGTCGTAGCGTTTTCTTATCTGAACCGTGGCCCGGTTTTCGGCGTCTACGCCACCGAGGCCCTCGATGAATGTGGTCACGAAGTGCTGCCTCGTCTGTTCTCCATCGGAGACGATGTCGAGCCCCGCCAACTCTTGATCGGCGACCGCAAGACGGACCGCGTCTCGCTTGGCCTCGGCCAACGCGTCTCCGCCGTACTGCCATTCCGCCCACAACTGGTCGGGTGTAGCCAGCCATATCGGTTTGGGGAGGCTTCCCGCGTGTGTGGTCTGCAATGTCATCCCGGCAAGGCTAACCAGCGGCCTTGGCGTTGTTCTAAGCCTCCCGAATGGTCTCCACCGAGGAAGAACTAGGTCGTGTTGGACCTCTGCCAACGGCGCCGAGAGTATCGGATTCCAGCACTCCTTGACTTTCACTCTGCGTGAAGATATCTTCATACATTGTGAAAGTACAGAACCGTCTCCCTATCTTCCGCTCGCCAGAGCAGGAGCGCCTTCTTTCGGTGTTGTTCGTATATGCGGACAAGCCCATGACGCTGAGCGGGCTTGCGTCTAGGGCTGGCACTTCACTGGGAGGTACTCACAAAGAGGTCGAGCGGCTGGAAGCCTCTGGTCTGGTGAGGTCAACCACCGTCGGGCGATCGAGACTCGTCGAATCGGACGAGTCCTCCCCTTTGTACGCGGAGCTGCGAGGCCTGCTGGTCAAGACGCTTGGACCAGCCCCGCTACTCCGATCGGCACTGTCTGATATCGACGGTGTCAGTGAGGCGTTCATCTATGGATCATGGGCTCAGAACAACCCAGCTGACATCGACGTACTGGTGATCGGAACACCGGACGTGGCCGCCGTCTACGACGCTGTCTCCGATGTCGAGACCGAGGTCGGCCGCCCAATCAATGTCACAGTCCGCTCCTCCGCTGAATGGGATGACGCGGATGGCGCCTTCGAACGGGCGGTGCGAAGTGGACCAAAGGTGGATCTGCGATGAGCGTCCTCGACGATCTCATCAGCAAGGGCCTCATAGAGGCGGTGGAGACCGACCATGCCGTTTCTGGGCAATGGCTCCAAGACGCCCGACGACACCTTGAAGCAGCAAAGGCGATCGCCGAGCTCGACCCGTCGGGAGCCTACGTTCTCGCCTATGACGCGGCTCGCAAGTCTGTCGCAGCCGCCCTCCTGAAGACCGGGCATCGGGTCAAGAGCAGACCCGGCGCGCATCAAGCCCTCGCTCAGTACGCAAAGAGTCTCAGCGAACCAACCGACCGCTCGCCCGGTTCGACCGGCTACGCCGCAACCGAGACAGATCCGAGTACGGCTCCTTAAGCTTCGGGAAGGCGGAGATCCAGCAAGCAATCGAAGCGGCTCAGGCGATCCAGAAGACCTGTTCCAAACTCTCCTAACTCCACCACAGAGAGTGGCCGGGAAGAAATAGGTGGTGTTGGGGTGGGAAGGCCTGTGGTCAACTGGGCTGCGGAGACATCGCTGTGTCAAACATGACAGTAGGTGGAGCACCGCTTCTAACCTTCGGAAGCCAACACCTTGTACATCATCGACGAACCACCAGAGCCAGAAGAAGGATCCTCTCGGCATCTTGGTATTCCCAATACAGCGACGCCTCGAGATCACGAGTCACAACTGTGAGGATCCAAGCGCTCCCCTTCTCACCTTCAATCCTCCCCTGGCGGGCCCACCCCGTGGCGTGGTCGACCATCAGTCGTCGAATGCCTTCATCGACAGGCGCCACATCGCGGTCACTCAACGACTGGTAGATCGCGTAGAAGGTCTCTGTGAAGACGAAGTCCATGCGTAACGGACCATAATATCCTGGTCCTGCCCATCTAGGTCATTTGCCCATAATCGGTAATATGGGCCGAATAGCGTGGTAATCTTGACGCTGGACCACCACATGAAGGATCCAGTCATGAATGAGCACCGTGTCATTATCGATGTAGACGCTCGTGGACGGGTGTCCCTCGCCCGGTTTGGCCTTAAGGCGACTCAGCTTGTTGTGGACTCA
>QIDW01000447.1 GCA_003230435.1 Acidimicrobiia bacterium
GGCATCTCCAGCCCGTATGGGCGAAAGTCGAGCCAGGCGAGATACGTCGCCTCGGGTGGGGTATACCCAACGTCGGGCAGGTGAGTCATGATCAGATCGCCAAGCAGTTTGCGGTTTGCCTCCAGGCGCACCATGACCTGGTTCAGAAACGCCTCACCCTTGTTATAGGCGGCCTCATTGGCGATCAACCCGAAGGTGCCCACCGCCACCCTTTTTTCGAGTGTGAAATAGTCGTTCCAGGGGGCAATGTCCTCCTCGTTTGTCAGAACAACCTGGGCACACTTGAGACCTGGCAGGTCCCAGGCCTTGGAGGCCGAGGTCACGGTCACCACCGTCTCGGGGTCCACCGACGCTGCAGCGACGTGTTCTGACCCTGCATAGGTCAGAACGGCATGGATCTCATCCGAGATGATGCGCCCACCGTGGGATGCGGCGACAGCTGCGAGTTCCTCCAGTTCACTCGTAGATAGGCAGCGGCCGGTCGGATTCCACGGATTGCACAGAACAAACGAACCCGCACCCTCCCCAAATGCCCTATCCAACGCATCGATGTCGATCCGATAGATACCGTCGTGGTCACGCCCACTGGGTACTTCAATGAGGGACCGACCTGCTCGCTCAACCATGGAGAAGAACGGGTAATACGCCGGTGTGTGCATGGCCACAGCCGAACCGGGGGCAGTGAGATGGACGATGGCTTGACGAATACCCTCAACGACATCTGGAACAGAGAAAACTTGCTGAGGACTCACTTCCCAGTCGAGACGATCGGCCCAGAAGGCGACGGCGGCGTCGGCTGTCGCCCTCTCCTTGACTAGTGAGATGTATCCCGTATCACCACGGTCGACGGCGTCATGCAATGCCGTGGCAATGGACGGGGCCAATCCGAAGTCCATCTCCGCAACCCAGGCGGCAAGGACATCCTCGTCGAAGTAGGTCCACTTGAGGCTTCCGCGTGCCCTCAGATCGGCCGGAGTTCTGTGGTCGAGCATTCTTCGAGCGTGTAGCGCTCAGGCCGTCACGGTGGCGGCAACATCTTCGAGACCGAGGTCGGCGATGGATTTTTCGCGCATCTCCACCTTGCGAACCTTGCCGGTGACGGTCATCGGAAACTCGCTCACAAATCTGACGTACCTGGGAACCTTGAAATGGGCGATTTTGTCTCTACAGAAGTCCTTCAACTCCTCCTCGGTGAGCTCGCCGCCTGGAGCAAGCTGCACCCAGGCCATCAGCTCCTCCCCATACTTCTCGTCGGGAACACCTATGACCTGTGCATCGGCGATAGCCGGGTGCGTGTACAGAAACTCCTCGACCTCGCGGGGATAGATGTGGATGATCATGTCCTTTATGCGACCGACGATGTTGACATAACCGTCGTCGTCCATCGTCGCCAGGTCACCCGAGTGCATCCAACCATCGGCGTCGATGGCATAGGCCGTCTTTTCTGGGTCGTTCCAGTAGCCCAACATCACGTGATAGCCCCTGGTGCAGTACTCGCCGCCCTCACCACGGGCGACCAGTTCCCCGGTCTCGGGATCGACGATCTTGGCCTCGACGTGAGGGAGAACACGTCCCACAGTCGATACCCTGTGTTCGACCGAGTCGCCGGTGCTCGTTTGGGTTGAAACAGGAGACGTCTCGGTCATGCCGTATGCGATGGTGACCTCGCCCATGCCCATGTCATCGATGACGCTGCGCATCACCTCCGTCGGGCACGGTGACCCGGCCATGATGCCGGTGCGCATGCTCGAGAGGTCGAAATCTGCCAGACCTGAGTGGCCGAGCTGGGCCACGAACATCGTCGGAACACCGTAGACCGACGTGCAGTGCTCGTCCTGAAGGGTTTGTAACACGGCCCCGGGATCAAATGTCGGGGACGGCACCACCATCGTCGCCCCGAACACCGAGCACGCCAGGTTGCCCATGACCATGCCGAAACAGTGATAGAAGGGAACCGGGATGCAAACCCGATCCTCCTCGGTGTAGGCGCAGGCGTCACCGACGAATCGAGCGTTGTTGAGAATGCTTCGGTGGCTGAGAGTGGCGCCCTTCGGATGCCCCGTCGTGCCTGATGTGTACTGGATGTTGATTGGGTCGCCTGGGTCGAGAGAGTCGGCTCGAACGGCCAGATCGTCGTCGGGCACCCTCCTCCCGCCCTCGATCAACTCCGACCAGTCGTCGGTGTCGAAGTAGATCACCTTTTCGAGTCCGGCGAGCCCGGGCGCTACTTCGTCGACCATGTCGCGGTATCCCGAGGTCATGTACTCGGTACGCGTCACCAAGAGGCGGCAGCCAGACTGGTCCAGGGCGTACTGAAGTTCGTTGACCCGATACGCCGGATTGATGTTCACCTGGATTGCGCCGATTTTCGCTGTGGCGTACTGGATATAGGTCCACTCCGCAAAGTTGGGGCTCCACATGCCAACCCGGTCGCCGGCCTGGATGCCGAGTGCCATGAGGCCTTTGGCCACTTCATTGACCGTGGTTTCAAACTCCACCCAGTTCTGACGAATCCCCTGATGAACGACCACAAGAGCCTCCCGACCGGGGAAACGATCCACGGTCGCTGCGAGGTTGGCACCGATGGTCTGCTCCAGAAGCGGCGTTCCGGTTGGGCCGGCGGCTATTGACAGAGTCACTGTGTTTCGTCCGTCACTATGTTTCCTTTCCGTAACCCATGTTCGACAGAGCCACACCGATCTCGTCGAGGATGACCGGGTCGTCGATCGTTGCCGGCATCGTCCACTCCTCCCCGTCGGCGATCTTGCGCATGGTGCCGCGGAGAATCTTGCCGGATCGGGTCTTGGGCAACCTATCGACGACGCTCGCCTGCTTGAAAGCGGCCACCGGGCCAATCCGCTCCCGGACCATGGCCACCAATTCGGATTCGACCTCAGCCGCGACACGATCGGCGCCGGCTTGCAGAACCACAAACCCGACCGGAAGCTGACCCTTCAACTCATCCGCAACACCAACGACGGCACATTCCGCTACATCGGGATGCTCGGCGAGGACTTCTTCCATCGCTCCTGTCGACAGCCGGTGTCCGGCCACATTGATGACATCATCGATCCGGCTCATTATGTAGACATATCCGTCGGCGTCCTTGTAGCCGGCGTCTGCTGTCAGGTAGAACCCGGGAAATCTGCTCATGTAGGCGTCGACGAACCGATCGTCGGCGTTCCAAAGCGTCGGTAGCGCTCCCGGAGGCAAAGGCAGACGTACGACGATCGCACCGATCTCGTCCTGGTCGCACTCTTCGCCGCTGTCCCTCAGCACCCTTATGTCATAACCCGGAACGGGAAGGGTTGGCGATCCAGGCTTGACCGGGAAGGTCTCGATGCCGATCGGATTGGTGGCCATCGGCCAGCCACTCTCCGTCTGCCACCAGTGGTCGATCACCGGAACCCCAAGCTTTTCTTCAGCCCAGCGAAGGGTGTCGGGGTCACAACGCTCCCCCGCGAGAAACAGGGTCCGAAACTTCGAGAGGTCGTAGGGATCGATCAACTCACCATCAGGGTCGTCGCGTTTTATCGCTCGGAAGGCGGTGGGGGCCGTGAAGAAGACGGAGACGCCGTGCTGGGCGATCACACGCCAGAACGCACCCGGGTCAGGTGTGCCCACAGGTTTGCCCTCGTAGAGAATCGTGGTGCATCCATGAAGCAGCGGCCCATACACGATGTAGGAGTGCCCGACAGTCCAGCCGAGATCCGACGCTGCCCAATATGTTTCCCCCGGCTCAACGTCATATAACGCCCGCATCGACCAGGCCAACGCCACCGCGTGGCCACCGTTGTCCCGCACGACTCCCTTGGGCTCCCCTGTGGTTCCAGACGTGTAGATGATGTAGAGAGGGTCCGTCGCCTTCACCGGCACACAATCGACCGCCGTCGCACCGCTAACCGTCTCCAACCAATCGACATCCCGACCCTCCAACATGGTTGCCCGCGCCTGGGGACGCTGAAGCACCATCACAGTCTCCGGCTTGTGAACGGCGAGGTCGATCGCCGAATCGAGCAACGGCTTGTACTCGACGATCCGTCCGGGCTCGATCCCACAACTCGCCGAGAGGATCACGACAGGTTGGGCGTCGTCGATCCTCACTGAGTGAACGGCACCGATTCGGGCGCAGGCGAGCATGGCCATGACGGTCTCCGGCACCATTGGCATGTAGATGATGACCCGATCGCCCTTCTTGACTCCCAGGCCAGACAGAGCGCCCGCCACAATTGCAACCTCGTCGCGTAACTCCCGAAATGTGAACGACCTGATTGTGTCTGTGACCGGCGAGTCATACACCAATGCCACCTGATCTGCCCGTCCCCCGATCACGTGCCGATCGAGAGCGTTGTGGCATGTGTTGAGAACCCCGTCGGGAAACCAGCGATAGAACGGTGGACGAGAATCGTCGAGTACCCGCTGTGGGGCCACGTCCCAATCGATCAGCTCGGCTGCCTCACCCCAGAAGGCCTCGGCATCACCAAGCGAGCGTTCATAAACGGTTTGATACGTCATCACAGTCCTAGCGACATCCTGGCCATCCGATCCTAGGGGAGGACAAGGGCGGCCGACGGTCGCCCGCAGTTTCTGTCGGTGGTGACCTCTACGTTTGTCACAGATCCATCGGACAGACTTGAAAGGAGCCGAGATGGATGCTCGAACTCAGGCCTGGCTCGACCAGGAGGCTGCCAATGTGGCGGCGACGATTCGCCGCTATGGCTGGTTCATCCAATACGTCGGAGGCGATTCGTGCAGCCGACCGGGGTGTGACTGCCCGGAATCCGACGATCCGCCGTTTGCCTACACGGTCGGGCTGTTCGGACTAGCCCATCCGGAATTGCTGATTCTTGGTGTGGGGCCTCATACGGCTGCGGGCGTTATCAACACCCTGGGCGGACGTGTCCGCGACGGGGAGGCGCTGCTGCCCGGCCAGCTCATCACGTTCGATGAGTGGCCACACCGAATCATTCCCGAAACCGTCCCGAACCCTGGAGAGATCGTGCTCGAGGCGAATCGGTACTACCAGCGGCCCGCCGAAGCCTCCGTTTCCGTCCTCCAACTCAGTTACGACGACAACGAAGGCAGGTTCCCCTGGGAAGAGAATTACGCCACACCCGAGATGCAGCCGAGACCGGGCACATTCAAGGCCTGACGTGAACCGGCTGAGGCAGACTCCTAGTAGAGGAACATCGGCTTGCCCAGCACGTGACGCACTTTTGGAATGTAGGCGTCGGTGTCGTAGAGCTCGTCGACGTCGACACGTTTGATGCCTTCGCTGGTCACTGAGATCGGCACGTGGGTGTAAGTGCCACCTCGAAGGGCCACCATCCTCCCGTGACTGCCCTCGAGGGCGAGATCGGCCGCAGTCACGGCGAAGTTGGTGGCAACCATCAGATCAAGCGAGTCGGGAGCGCCGGAGCGCATCAGATACGCCACCTGTTGATGGAGAATCGGATTCCCAGTTCTCTCTTTCAGGAGCTCACCGGTCAGTGCACCGATACCGCCCAGCTTGCGGTGCCCAAATGGATCCTTCTCGCCCGTCAATACCATGTCGCCCTCCAGGAAACGGGCTCCTTCGGAAATGGTGAGCATGGCGTAACCCGACGGGTTCGCCGCCTGATCGGCAACTAGAAATGATGCAAGTCTGTCGACATCGAAAGGGACTTCGGAAATGATCGCTCGGTCGACTCCGGAGAGGTAGGCGGTGATCAGAGAGGTCTCACCGCTGTACCGACCGAACAACTCGACTATGGCGATGCGCTCATGGGAACCGGCCGTAGTCCGCAGCCGGTGGACAAAGTCGACTCCCCGGGTCACCGCGGTGGAGAAACCGATGCAATAGTCGGTTCCGTGGACGTCATTGTCCATGGTCTTCGGTATCGCGATGACCGGGACACCCTCCTCATGGAGCCGCAGACCGTAGGACAGCGTGTCATCGCCACCGATCGGGATGAGCACATCGATTCCCTGATCCTCCAAAACTGAAAGAACGTGGGCGGTGATGTCGTGAGTGCCAGGAGCGGAGAAATCACCCTCGACAAAGTCGGGGATCTCTTCTTCCTTCATCTTGGCCGGGTTAGTTCGTGACGTATGTAGGAACGTGCCGCCGAATCGGTCAATGGTCCGAACCCTCGTTGGGTCGAGAGGGATGAGATTGTCGGGAACCGTCCGGCCGTCTGCCGGATTGCTGTTGGCGAGCCCTCTCCAACCTCTCCTGATCCCAACAACCTCATGGCCATCTTCCGAGACCCGATTGACCACAGCCTTGATACACGCGTTCAA
>QIDW01000127.1 GCA_003230435.1 Acidimicrobiia bacterium
TCGTCCCGCTTGTACCTCGCACCGACGGGGCACACCTTGACACAAGGGGGGTTGTTGCAGTGCTGGCAGGGCCGGGGAAGGAAGGAAATACTCGTGTTGGGATACTCTCCCTGCTCCAGTCGGAACACGTGCATCCATAACACCGCGCTAGGCGTGTTGTTTTCGATCTTGCAGGCCTCGACGCACGCTCTGCATCCCTGACACCGGCTCAGATCCACCGCCATGGCGTAACGGGTCACGCGGCATCACCTCCCTTCGTCACGCGAACTTTGACGTGGAAGGAGGCGTCAGCCGTCTGCCCGTAATAGCCCTCATCGGTGAAGTAGAGGGTGTTGGGAGTGGGCCCGGCATCTTTGCTGACAGGATGGGTCCACATGCCGAAGTGATGTGGCATACCCACCACGTCCGGGCGTATCCCTTCTGTAAGTCTGAGAACGGTGACCAACCTTCTTGTTTCGCCGGTGAGGGCGTGATGCGACTCCACGGTGACCCTGTCACCTTCCACCAGCCCGAGCTTGCGAGCACTCGCCGGGTTCATCTCCAACCGCTGGTGCCCGCTGAGTTCAGTCAGCAGCGGGATCATCGAGGTCCGGGACTGCTTCTGTTCGACCAGTTTGTAGCTGATCAAGGTGAATTCGTAGTCCGACGGCGATTGCTCCATGGTGGGCGCCCGCCAGGTTGGGAACGGCGTGTAGTCACGCCAGTAGATCTCGTCGGCACCCATCTCCCGTTGGATCCGCTGGGCTTTCAGCAAACTCTCCCCGTAGAGCCGGTGCACCGCACCACCAAAGGGCGGGTCCGTCACATAGCCGTAGCGCTTGGAAGGACCCAAGACACCCTTGACCCACACACCATTCTCTTCGAAGTAGTCGATGCCTGAAAGCCCCTGCGCTTTCGCCCAACGATCGAATATATCGCGCACTTCGGGGCGTGAACCGTCCGGAACGGCGAACTCGGTGTCGGTAAGACCCAGTTCACTGTTCACGATGTCGATGTAGCCGCCTTCTCCGGAGAGCTTGCCCATACGCTCGGTGAGATCGAGATAGATGTCGATCTCGCCTCTCGACTCGAACAGTGGATCCATCGGCGGCAACCTGAGGGCTTTCCCGTCGATGTATCCGTCGCCGGCCGACAGGGGTCCTTCGTACTTTTCGATAGTTGCCGCCGGCAACACAACGTCGGCAAACAGATCCGCCGTCTCAGAAAGCCAAGGGCTGATCACTGCCACAAACTCGAACATCTCGTACGTCTTGAGGAAGTCCGCCTGCGAAGGGAACGACACCAGCGGATTGACCATGTGGAGAATCGCCATCCTCGGCAGCTTCTCGACCTCGTACTTGGCCGGATCCTGCATCACTCGGGCGACGATGCCCGGAAACCCACTGTTGATGGGGAAGTACTTGGACTTCTTCAGAATGAAGCCGTAGGGCGGCTCTTCGATCTTCAGCTCCTCGAAAGCGTCGTAGTTCTTGTGGATCTTCCACGTGAAGTCAGTGAGCTGGCCGCCGACTGCCCCGACCGCGCCGACAAGCATGCTGATAAAGGTCATGGCACGCAGGGTTTGGAACCCCAGCTCTTGCTGCGCCATGTGGTAGGCCATGATCCCCACCGGCCGATAGGGCACCTCCACCCCGTCAACGACGGTGGTTGCTCCGATGTTGGCGTTGCTGCCGTACTCTGAAGCAAGACGCCGGATCGTTGCAGCGTCCACACCGCACTTGTCTTCCGCCCACTCCGATGTGTACTGGCCGAGGTGTTCTTTGAATAGCTGGAAGCCGGTCTTGACGGTGAGGCCGTCGACCTTGTATTCGCCTTCGAGGGCGGGCTGGGACGCTTCCGTGACCAAGACGGGACCTCCGGTTAGATCGTCCCAGACGAGTGGCACCTCCTCCGTCTCGTCTCCCTCCCCGACCGTCTCTTTGAGTATCAGTCCGTCCTCTCCGACCAGGTACGGAGCGTTGGTGTGGTTGGTGAGATACGGGCGGTCGAGAAAACCCTGTGCGATCAGCTCGCTGCACATTGCCAGGGCCAGGGCAAGGTCGCCGGCTGGTTTGATCGGCACCCATTCGTCGGCGAAGGGCCCAGCCGGACGTAGGCGCGGATCGATCTGGACGATTTTGAGGCCGTTGGTCTCCCGGCCTTTGATTAGTTGCCGGGGCCAGGTGAGCCAGCAGAACTTGTTGCCGCCGGCGTTGGTGATGTTCCAACCCCACGAAAGAACGTATCTGGTGTTGAGGAGGTCAGGATGGAGTACTCCGTGGAGTCCGGTCGTGTACTCGAGGGCGCGATAGCCGGCGTCCGAGCAGTAGGTGCCGTGTCCGATCTTGCTCATGCCGGTGCTCTTGACGAAGGCGTCGTCGTAAAAGTCCTTGGCCTTGGAGCGCCCCTTCTGCCACAACACCAGCTTTGGGTCGTCAGCTGCGACCTCGGCGTACTTGGCTGCGACCAGGTCGAGAGCCTCGTCCCAACTCGCCCTTCTCCACTCCCCAGTCACACCTTTGGCGTTGGTGCGCATCAGGGGAGTCTTGACCCGATTGGGGTCGTAGATCGACACGATCTGAGCCTCGCCCTTGGGGCAGAGCGTTCCTTCGTTACGCGGATGGTCTGGCATGCCCTCGAACTTGATGACCCGGCCATCGATGCGACGCGCCATCATGCCGCAGTCCTGCTTGCCGATCCAGCATGTGGTGAAGACTCGGTCCTCGACGGGTGCTACCGCTATCGCGTCCGCCCTGGCCACCCAGTCCACCGGATCGAAAAGGTACTTGGATACGGCAGCCGTTCCGCCGACAGCCGCTGATCCCTTGATGAAGGTCCTACGCGTGACCATGTCACAGGCTCCCTGTCAGCCTTGTGATACTTTGCACAATA
>QIDW01000144.1 GCA_003230435.1 Acidimicrobiia bacterium
GCGTAGAAGTCGGCATCCTCGGAGATCTGCGGCTTACGTCGGATCCCTGCCGTGTCCACGATGCGGTAGGTCTCACCGTTTATCTCAACATCGACGTCGATCGGGTCTCTGGTTGTTCCGGGAACCGCGGAAACGATCACCCGTTGTTCCCCAAGCAGATGATTCAAGAGGGTGGACTTCCCGACATTTGGTCGACCGACGATCGCAATCCGCGGAAGTTGATCCTCTTCTATACCTGCGGCGGTCTCCGGTAGCACCGAAACGATCTCGTCGAGAAGATCACCTACTCCCCTGCCGTGGTATGCGCTGACGGCTTGGGGTTCTCCGAGCCCGAGACCCCAGAAACGATCGATGTTCCATTCAGCTGTTTCATCATCGATCTTGTTCGCAGCGAGGACAATGGGGATGTCGGCCGATCGGAGAATGGAGATCACACCCGTGTCGTCATTCGTGATTTCGGTTGTGCCATCGACCACAAGAATCACGGCGTCCGCGCCGGATACCGCACCTTCGGCCTGCTCGCGAATCGAGCGGTTGAGATCACCGTCGGGTTTTACTTCCCAACCCCCAGTGTCGACCAGGATGAAGTCGCGACCGGCCCAGTCAGCCTCATACTCCCGTCGGTCACGGGTCACCCCCGAAAGCTCCTCCACAACGGCAGCCCGGGACCCAATGATTCGATTGACGAGGGTGGACTTGCCGACGTTCGGCCTTCCCACAACTGCTACTACCGGCTTGACGCTCATCGGCGGTCCCTGATCACAGTGTTAGGTGCTGATGAGGTCGAGTGCCTCGGTCGCCGTCCACTGGCGGTCCCCTTCGATCCAGGGCTCGCTGCCTGGCGTTGATGCCGTGAGTCCGGCCTCAACCAGTTGCTGAAGGGTGGTCACAAATGCTCGTAGCTGCGGGGGAAGTGGGAAGTATTCCCGTTCTTCGGTGGCGCGCCACAGATCGAAACCGTGAACCGGAGAAAGACGGTCGATGACATCCTGGACCAGGTGGTCGGGCGCCGAGGCTCCTGTGGTGGCATCCGTGAGCCAATCATCCTTGATATCCGAGGCGGAGTCGATGCGATGAGCTGCTACTCCATTCTCGTGAGACACACGCACCAGAGCCTGAGTATTTGACGAATTGTGGGACCCGACGACCAAAACGAGGTCACATTCAGAGGCGAGTTGTTTGACCACATCCTGGCGGTTGGTAGTGGCATAACAAAGGTCAGACTTGCGTGCGGTCTTCAGCTTTGGAAACCTCTCCAGGGCGTCGTCCATGACCTTTTGCCACTCATACAGACCGAGCGTCGTTTGGGCGACCAATGCCACTTTCTCGGGGTCTGCTGCCTCAAAGTCACCGAGCCCGGATTCGGGTTCAACAAGGCTGATCGCGCTTGGCGCTTCGGCCACGGTGCCCACTGCTTCGTCGTGGCCCGTATGACCGACGTAGATGATGTCGAAACCCTTCCTCGACATCTGCTTCACCTCATGGTGAACCTTGGTCACCAGGGGGCAAACAGCGTCGATTACAACAGCCGCTCTGTCCCCGGCAGCCTCGACCACCTCTGGCGCGGAGCCATGCGCAGACAACATGATCGGCGCACCCTCTGGCACCTCAGCAATATCGTCGACGAATACGACGCCGACACGTTCGAAGGCACGGACAACCCACTCGTTGTGAACGATCTCGTGAAAGCAGTAAACGGGCCCATCGAAGATGCGGGTCATCCAGGTGAGGGCCTTTATAGCCATCTCCACACCGGCGCAGAAGCCTCGGGGCTCCGCCAATAGAACACGTTCAACCGTCATTAGAGGCCGATGTTAGAAGCGCCTTGAGAAATCAGGACTTCGCGGAAATGAGCGAAAGGACCCTCTCGACAACCTCGTCGAACGCCAGGTCCGAGGTGTCGACGATCACCGCTCCGTCCGGAACAATTAGCGGCGAAGCTTCCCGGGTGGAATCGAGAAGATCCCGTCGGGCAAGATCTCTGATCACATCGTCAGGATTGTCACCTACTTGACGGGCTCTTCGTTTCGCCCTGACCTCGGGACGGGCGTCCAGGTAGATCTTCAACGTCGCGTCCGGGAAGACCACTGAGCCGGTGTCGCGTCCCTCCACGACGGCTCGACTCTCGTGCTCGGCTACCCAGCTTCGCTGGTGGTTGACGAGGATCCGACGAACTTCGGGGTGCGAGGAGATCTGAGAAACGGCCTCGGTGACCCGATCTCCCCGAATCTCCGACGAGACGTCCTTCCCGTCGAGAAACATGCGACCGCTGTCTTGATCTAGAGATATCTCTCCGACTACGGCTACAGCCGCATCGGCATCCGCGAGGTCTATGGCTTCCCTGAGTGCTGCAAGGGTCGCGGCGCGGTAGAAAGCCCCTGTGTCGAGATGGGGCAGACCGGCCCTGCTGGCTACGGCCTTGGACACGGTGCTTTTCCCCGTCCCGCTGGGGCCGTCGACTGTGACGATCATCTCATTCACGGTGGCCGAGATTAGGGGAATGGGGATTCTCGAGATTTCTTTTGGATTTGGGGTCGATCCTCTTGAATCTGTCCTAGGTCGAACGTATGTTCGACACTATGGATTGGTCTCTTGCCACATCGGATGAGATCGACCGGGGTTTCGATCATTTCGGCGGTCTACGGGGCGCTACCGACGCCCAACTGTGTTCTCTGATTCGGGCTGCCGATGTGGCCCAGGTTTGGATGGGCGATGGTGCTCGGAGTCTGACCGATTGGGTGTCTGTTCGACTTCGGGTACGTCATGCCACGGCCCGGCAACTGGTCACCGTCTCTCGTAAGCTTTCTGATCTTCCTGTGTTGTCTGCCCGGTTCGGGGCCGGTGACCTTTCTCTCGACCAGACCGACGCCATCTCTCGTATGGCCACCCCGGAGACCGAGCAAGGGTTGATCGAAGAAGCTCTCGGTCTGTCGAATACTGCTCTTGATAGGGCAGCTCGTAGAGCGAACCCTCCGTCGGTTTCTGATGAGCGGGAGGCTCACCGGGTACGTGCCTTGTGGATACAACGCACCCTGGACGGAGCATCAGGAAGACTGACTGCTCATCTGCCCAACACCGATCTCGAAATAGTCGAGACCGCAATAAGCGAAAGAGCCGACAAGATCGGCCCAGACCCACAAACCGGGTTGTTCGACCCGTATTCACAGCGTATGGCAGACGGCTTGGTGGAAGTGTGTGCCACCACCGGTGACCAAACCTCAACCCCTCCCCAGGTCTCCGCCTACGTCGATCTAGACGTCCTCCTTACCGAGGACGATGACCCTGGCGCCCACGAACTCGGGTCCGGTGCTCTCATTCCCAACGAGACGGCAAGAAGACTGTCCTGTGACTGTGTTCTCGAAACTGTGATCACAGACGGCAGTGTCGTAGTCGGAGTAGGAAGGAACTCCCGGACCATTCCCGGATGGTTACGTCGTCTCGTCCATCACCGTGACGGAGGAACATGCCAGTTCCACGGATGCGGAAACGACCACTGGTTACAAGTCCACCACATTGTCCACTGGTCCCAAGGAGGAAGGACAGACCTTCACAATCTCATCCTCCTCTGCGGGTTTCACCACCGGTTCGTCCACGAAAACGGATGGCATATAACCACCACCGACGACAGGACCTTCCAGTTCCGCAAACCCGACCGGACTCTTTATCCGCCCCCCAAACCAGACTTACATCCCAAACTCGCTCGACTCACAGGCACCCGACCTATCTAGGGGCCGCCCCCGCCTCGGGGGCGCAACGCCCCCGCTCCGGCCGCAAGTTCTCCAACATCTCCCAGTATCCGGGCCACGTCTTGTTGACTACGTCAGGATCGGAGACGGAGACACCCTCGACGCGAAGTCCGACCAGGGCACAAGACATGGCGATCCGATGATCACCGTGAGGATCGATGGTTGCGCCTACCAAAGCGGTGGGACGAATCACCAGGCAGTCGTCCTCAACCGATACTGAACCACCGAGTCCGGACAACTCCCCGGATATAGCCGACAAGCGATCGGACTCCTTGAATCGCAGTGAGGCAAGACCACCTATACGACTCACACCATCGGCAAATAGGCAAGCGACTACAAGAGCCAGAGCACCGTCGGGTGCCGCCGACATGTCTGTCTCAATCCCCTTCAGGCTTACGCCGTTGCCATCCACGACAAGGCTCTGATTCTCCTCTGAGATCGCACACCCCATCTCGCCGAGTCGACGAGCCACCAGCAAGTCGGGGTGCTCTGAATCAAAAGTCAGCCCCTCGAGCTCGACCCTCCCACCTGTAATAGCCGCGGCGACCATCGGATAGACGGCAGACGAAGCATCTGGCTCAACCACATAGTCCGTCGGTTGGTAACCGTTGTTGGCCACCTCGAACCCGGTGAACGTTCGAGACACGTCGGCTCCGAAAGCGTCCATGACCTGGAGCGTCAGCGCGAGATACCCGAACGAGCCCTCCAGCCCTTCGACTCTGAGCGTCGTGGGTTCGCTGGTGCTCGGAGCCGCTATCAGGATGGCAGTGGCGAACTGGCTGCTTTTCGAGCAGTCAACTGTCATTTCGCCACCCCACAAACCTCCCCGGCCATGGATGGTCGCGGGAAGGAAACCCCCGGTGGTAGTGACCTGTACTCCTTGATCAGTCAGGGTTCTGACGAGTGCGTCAATAGGTCTTTGATGAAGGTGCCCCCGACCATCGACCACCGTCGCTCCCTCGGCGAAGGACGCAAGGACCATGGCGACGCGGGCGGTGAGCCCGGATTCGAGAACATCGAGCGGGGCATCGGGCGCTTGGAGACGACCGCCGGTTCCGTCGATCGCCCAAGGCTCTCCCCTGTCGTCCACGGAGATTCCAAACGAGCGCAAAACTCCGATCATCGCCACGGTGTCATCGGCCCGGAGGGCCCCGTAGATGTGGGACCTTCCGTCTGCGAGAGCAGCCACAGCGAGGGCTCTGATCGTCGCTGATTTCGAGCCCGGCGGCCTTACCGCCCCATCAACCGGCTCTGACGCCGTACTGACGCTCACGGCACTTCTCATACTGAGTTCCCAGATTCGAGAAGGTCACGAACTTCGGTTGCCAACAGAACCCGCGACTCGCCGGGTTGCAGGCCCTGGTCAGTGATGGGCCCTATGGCGGTGCGCACCAGGCGAACAGTTTCATGCCCGATCGACGCCAACATCCGTCGTACTTCCCGGTTTCGCCCTTCCACCATCACCATCTCCACCAATGCTCGACCGTCAGATGAGTCCACGAGACGAGCTGACTGCGCCTGCGCAGCCCCATCTTCGAGGTCTACACCGGAGACCAGTCGTCTCAGCTTGGACGTTGAAGGTACGCCATTCACCAA
>QIDW01000136.1 GCA_003230435.1 Acidimicrobiia bacterium
GGCTGGTACCGGGAAAACGCCTCGCGACTCAGGACAACGAGGATGTCGATGTGATCCGCCAGCGGAAAGCCGATCTCCTCTGTGGCAATCACGACATCTGACCTGCTGGCGCCACCGCGAGACTGGGGCCCATAGACCTGATTGTGTGTGGCGTTGGCTCCGGAGAGGATCGCAGCTTCGGCGAGGATCCGACCGGCCGTGACGACGCCCTGGCCACCCGCACCAGCAATCCGAATCTCGTTACGACTCATAGCTTTCTGATCCCGGTAAACACCGGCCGCACCTCGCGCTGAAGGACACCGGTCTCCATCCCGGCCGGTGCTACAGAGGAGGGCACGTGGTTCACGAACGCCTTATTGGACAACGGGCCGGCAACGCCCGCGTCACGGCGCGCCAACCAGGTGAGCATCTCTGCACCGCCACCGACGTTGTTGTAGCGCCCGTAGTACTCCGGACAGTCGCTGATCACCTCGATGAACGAGAATCCATGGTGGCTCATGCCGTCCGCCATTACCTTCGTCATCTCGATGGGCGTCGCGGCCAGAACGCGGGCCACATAGGACGCACCGGCACCAATGAGCAGCTTGCAGGCATCAAAACTCGGCTCGGTGTTCCCTGCCGGCGTCGTCGATGCGACAGCTCCTTCGGGAGTGGTCGGGGCAACCTGACCCCCGGTCATCCCGTAGATCGAGTTGTTGAGCAGCAGAACGGTGAGGTCGATGTTCCTCCGGGCGGCATGTATCAGGTGGTTGCCCCCTATGGCGAGACCATCTCCGTCTCCGGTCACCACAACGACGTTCAGCTCGGGACGAGCGAGCTTGAGCCCGGTCGCAAAGGCGGGAGCGCGGCCATGGGTTCCGTGGAGGGTGCAGAAATCCACATAACCCGCCAGTCGGCTGCTGCAGCCAATCCCGGCCACCATCGCCAAATTGTCCTGGTCGAGCTGGAGTTGATCGACGGCTTCGAGGAAGGCTCTGAGCACGATGCCGTGGGCGCAGCCGGGACAGAGAACATGCGGCATCGCCCATTCACGAAGGTAGGACTTGACGTCGGTCATTGTTGCCCACCTCCGTGGAACATGACGACGTCGAGAAGCTCGGTGGGGGTGATCGGCTCACCGTCGGCACGCAGGTGCCCGACGACGTCAACACGACCAGCGGCAGCGCGCTCTACCTCGCCGATGAGCTGCCCGAGATTCATTTCGGACACAATCAACGTGTCGACCTGCTCCGCCACCTCGGCGACCGATGAGGAGGGGAAGGGCCACAATGTGATGGGCCGGATCAAACCGGCCTTGACACCGGCGGCGCGCGCCCGTTGCACCGCCTCTCGAGCCGCCCGGCCCACGATCCCGTAGGCGAAGATGGCGATGTCTGCATCATCCAGCATGAAGGTTTCCACCTCGATGATCTCCTCAGCATGGACCTCGACCTTCCGGTGGATCCGGGTGATGAGTGCCCCAGCCAGATCTGCATCAGTGGTCGGAAAACCACGCTCGTCGTGGGTCAGCCCGGTCACGTGGAAGCGATAACCGTCTCCGAATGCAGGCAAAGGAGGCACGCCGTCGGCTGACGCCAACTTGGGCCAGAAAGTGGCGGGATCGCCGTTGGGACTCGGCCGGCTCTCAACCTCCATTGATTCGGACAGCACGACGCTCTCGCGGGTGTGGCCAATGATCTCGTCGTAGATGATGATGACCGGAGTGCGGAGGCGTTCCGCCAGATTGAATGCCCGGATCGTGAGGTCGAACACCTCTCCCACCGACGAGGGTGCGAGGACGATTGCCGGGTGGTCACCGTGGGTGCCCCAGCGCGCCTGCATCACGTCGCCCTGAGACGGTGATGTCGGGAGCCCGGTACTGGGACCGCCGCGCATGACGTCGACGACCACACACGGGACCTCGGCCATGGTCGCAAACCCGATGTGTTCCTGCATCAACGAAAACCCCGGTCCGCTGGTGGCAGTCATGGCCTTCGATCCGGCCAGGGAGGCACCAATGACGGCGGCGAGCGATGCGATCTCGTCCTCCATCTGCACAAACACACCGTCGACCCCGGGCAGGAGCCGAACCATGTGCTCCGCGATCTCAGACGAAGGTGTGATCGGGTAACCACCGTAAAAGCGGCATCCGGCTGCTAGAGCTCCGCGGGCGCAGGCCTCGTTGCCCTGGACCAGCTGGGCGTCACTCATCGCGACACCTCGGGCGCTCCCAGAACTGCCGGGGCCCGGGGAGGGTGGATCTCTATGGCGAAGTCGGGACAGAGGAGCTCGCACAGCCTGCAGCCGGTGCAAGCTTCCGCATTCACGATGGTCAGCTCCCCATCGACGTTCAGCTCCAGGCAGTATTCAGGACAGACCCGGGAGCAGATGTCGCAGCCCTTGCACCAGTCGTGTCGAATGTCGATCTCGTGCGGTCCCCAGAAACCCTCCGGGGCCGCTGCCGGACCTGGTAATCGTGCATCCGCCACTTCGCGTCCTGCCCGGAACGCAGCGAGGTTCACTTCCTCTGTTCCGTGGGGCACGAATCGTGTGATGGCAGCTTCCCAGTGGATGGGGTCGATGTCGAGGAAGGCGGCCACCGAGCCGAGAATGACACTGTTTGCGGCCCGAACGTTGCCAAGGTCGGTGGCGGTGGCCGAGGCATCGATTAGTCGGGTCTTCAGGAGGCGGCTATCGAAAAGCTGCGCGTCTACGCCGGGATACCGCGTCAACCAGGAGCGTCGGTCACTACACGCACCGGGAGGAACGATGGTGCGGATGTCGGCGACGACCGCTCCGCCCTCCCGCACGTAGGAAACCCAGCGAATCGCTTCGGCCCACTCGAACGCGGCCAGCACCTCGGCGCTTCCCAGGGGAA
>QIDW01000061.1 GCA_003230435.1 Acidimicrobiia bacterium
GCCCTCGGAGCGCCAACACCGCGCGTTCTTGCCTACGCACCGCCGTCGCATCGGAAACGCAAGAACCTCGAGGCACTCCCAAAACGAGTCTGGCTTCAGGCCGGTCCTCGTCTGTGGATGTCACACGACGGCGAGGTTCTTCTCCTGGCCACCACTCAGCCGATACTCTTCGAGAACTTGACTACTGCTTAAGCCTTCACCGACTCGAACTGGGTCTCATAGAGCTCGGCGTACAGCCCACCAGCCTCCATGAGATCGCTGTGATGGCCCCTCTCGACGATTCTGCCTTCGTCGACTACGAGAATCTGGTCGGCCTTGCGCACGGTGGAGAGCCGGTGCGCGATCACGATCGAGGTTCGTCCCTCTAGAAGGAGTTCCAGCGCATCCTGGATCAGTGCCTCCGATCGTGAATCTAAATGAGACGTAGCTTCATCGAGAATCAGGATCTTGGGGTCTTTGAGGAGAACACGAGCAATCGCCATGCGTTGCTTCTCACCGCCCGAGAGTCGATAGCCACGCTCCCCGACAAGCGTCTCGTAGCCTTCCGGGAGTTGGTCGATCATGTCGTGGATGTTGGCCGCAGTTGCCGCCTCGACCAGTTCCTCGAGCGTCGCGTCAGGCTTGGCGTAACGAAGATTGGCCGCGATCGTATCGTGGAACAGATAGGTCTCCTGGGTAACTACTCCCACCGTCGCTGCCAGCTCCTTCAAGTCGATGTCGCGGACATCCTTGCCGTCGATCAAGACCCGTCCTTCCGTGACGTCATAGAGCCTCGGCACCAGATATGAGATCGTGGTCTTGCCCGCTCCCGAAGGCCCGACCAGTGCCACCAACGAACCTGGCTCACCAACAAAGCTGATGTCATTGAGGGCCCAGTTCCGGGTCGATGCCTGCGGCACGACATCTTCGTCGCCGGGGGTGGCATGCCAACTGAACCGCTTCACTGCCTCCAGACCCTCGGGACCCTCTGACTGGTACCGGAAGGACACATCGGCGAGCTCGACACGGCCGCTCGCCGGCAGGAGTGGGACCGGATCGATCGGGGCGGGAATGTCGGTTTCCAGGTCGAGCACCTCGAAGACCCTCTCAAAGGAGACAAGGGAGGTGGCGAACTCGACACGTGAGTTCGAGATCGCCGACAGTGGTCCATAGAGCTGAGTGAGCAGTGTGGAGAACATGATGATCGTCCCAAGGGAGATCGAACCATTGATGACGAGAAGACCGCCTACCCAGAAGACAGCCGCAGTGCCCACTGCCGAGACCAGGCCGAGGGCCGCAAAAAAACCTCGACCGACCATCGCCCGACGGACTCCGTAGTCCCGCACCAGGGACGCTTGTTCTGAGAAGCGCTCTTTCTCCTCGTCCCACCTACCGAAAAGTCGGACCAGGAGGGCACCACTCACGTTGAACGACTCTTGGAGGATTCCCGACATCTTGGCCTCGTGCTCCATCTGCTGTTGAGTCACGCGACGCAAGACCTTCGCAACCCTCCGGGCGGGAAGAACGAAGAGCGGCAGAGCAGCCACTGCGAGCAATGTGAGCCGCCAGTCGGCTTGCACCATCACCACCAGTATCACGATCACCGAAATGACGTTGGACACGATGGATACAAAGGTTCCCGTGATTGCTTGCTGGGCGCCGACGACGTCGGAGTTGAGCCGGTTCATCAGCTCGCCTGTCTTGGTCGCGGTGAAGAAGCGAAGGGACATCCGCTGCAAGTGGGCGAACAATTCCCTGCGAAGATCGAAGATAATCCCCTCTCCTACCCGTGATGAGACCCATCGTTGCGCGACACCGATCAGGGCGTTGATGAAGGGCACCAGGATCATTCCCATCCCGAGCAGTGTCAGTTGGGTTATGTCTCCGTTCGGGATGGCTTCATCGACCAGCAAACGGATCAAAATGGCTGGGACCACCGACAACCCGGAGATAACAATGATCGTGAAGAGAATCCCCACGAGGCCCCTCACATACGGACGTCCGTAACTCCACACCCGCTTCAGCAGCTCGCGGTCTACGTCAGGCCGGTCTTGCTCCTCGTCGTACTTGAGATAATTCCACCAGCCACCTGAATGAAAGATGCTTTTCTTCCTCCTACTTGAAAGTCGAGACTAGGAGGAAGCAGTCCCTAGCTCATCCAAGAGGACCGATTCGGCCGCCATCACAACAAGTGCGTCTTGCGCCACAAAGCTCCGTCCGTACAGCTCATATCGGTAGGCGTCTTCGAACCAGATCAGGGTCGTTCCCCCGGCTGAACTGAGTCTCCAGACTTGCCTGCCGTTGACATCGAGGATGTCGCATTGATCGGTGAACTCGTCGGCAAATCGAGCGCATGAGACGTCACCCTCGCCCTGGGCCAACTCGGCCGCCGTTTCCTTGTCGTTCGTTACCTGGAGCACGGCCATCTGTGCCACCGATCGCGAGCGGCTGTAGGGCTCGGCCGACCAGATCCCAAAAGCGGCGCTGGGATCATCGGAGAGCTCACCAGAGTTCTCGATCACAAGCTGAGAGGAAACCCACTCGGCGCCATACGGCAAGTCAGCGGGAAATCGCACACGCTGCAGTACAGCAGCGATTTCAGCCCTACTTGCCTGGACGAAGCGATCTCCCTCGCGCCTCGCGAACACCTCGGCAATGAGTGCCTCCGGATCGGCCAGATTCTCGGTGACAATCTCGTCGTTGGACCACTGGAGGTTCGCAGCGCTCGAAAACTCGGGAACTGTTACGGGGGGTGCGGTTGTGGTCACCACCTCTGGTTCGTTGATCCACTGCGAGCTTCGCTGCCCAACCGACCCAAGAGGCGGGCTAGAGCAGGCCGCCAGCAAAGTTGCCGCCGCCAGATGGAAGTCGTCAGACGAAACAAGCGAGTTTCCCTTTCACGTTTTTCCGCATAGTGAACGATCTGCCGGTGCTTGGACGTTCCCAACTTTCCTACCGGGTCCGCGCAAGGTCATTCTCCCCTATTTATCCTTCAGATCGTGACTCACTTCACTTTGATCGAAGAAGGCTTCCCGGGCCTCGGGGCAATGGATGTTGCGGTGAGCCATTCGATCCTGTCCGCCGTTGCCCGTGGCGAGATGGATGGTGTGTTCCGGCTCCACGTTCCGGGACCGATATTGGCGTTCGGTCGCGCTGATCGGATGACACCGGGATACGTCCATGCGGTAAGAGCGGCAGGCGCTAACGGGTTCACAGCCGTGGAGAGACTCGCGGGTGGTCGGGCCGCCGTTTTCCATGAGTCGACCCTCGCCTTTTCCTGGGCAATTCCAGACCCCGAACCACCTGCGCGGACCATTCACAGATTCGAGATCATCTCGTCAGTGATGCAGCAAGCGTTCCAATCGCTTGGGGTCGACGCTCGAATCGGCGAGCTGCCAGGCGAGTACTGCCCTGGCCGGTGGTCAATCAATGTCGGAGGTCGCGTGAAAGTGATGGGCGTCGGTCAGCGTCTTGTCAGAGGTGCGGCCCACGTCGGCGGTGTGGTCGTCGTCGACGACGGGCACCGGATTCGCGACGTCCTCGT
>QIDW01000112.1 GCA_003230435.1 Acidimicrobiia bacterium
AGAACGCGATCGCAGATGGTCGCAAAGTCGCCGTTGATTATCAAGGCACGTACACCGTGGATTGGACGAACAGCATCGAGGACGGTCTCGATAACCCGACCATCCATTCGGCGTTCGGTTACGCGTGCCAGGTCGTCATTGCCGACCCCGATACGGGGAAGATCGAGAAAGTTGTTGCAGCCCACGACGTCGGACGCGTGATCAACCCGATACTGGCCGCAGGACAGGTGGAGGGCTCCATCCACATGGGACTCGGATACGCCCTCACCGAGGAGTTCCCGACCGATGATGACGGGATGCCGACGAAGTCCACACTACGCCAGCTCAACATAATCAGACCCAAGGACATGCCGGATGTCGAGGTGATCCTCGTCGAGGTTCCCCAGCCAAGGGCGCCGTTCGGCGTGAAGGGTGTCGGGGAGATCGGTCTGGTTCCGACCGCAGGCGCCGTTGCCGGTGCGTATCACGCTGTTGATGGCATTTGGAGAACGCGACTGCCCTTGAACGTACACCAACCACTCGAGATAGGTGCCTGAATGGCTGCAGTTACGCCAGGACTTGTTTGTTCCCACCACCACCTGTATTCGGAGCTGGCCAGGGGGATGCCGGCCCCGCCGAAGGTCGCCACGAGCTTCCAGGAGATCCTCGAGCAGGTCTGGTGGCGCCTCGACGCAGCCCTCGATCTCGAGATGCTCGAGTGGTCGGCCAAGCTGGGAGCGCTCGAAGCACTCGAAGCAGGCACAACCGCGATCATCGACCACAACGAGACACCGAACGCGATCGAGGGATCATTGTCTGTCATCGCCGACGCCTGTCAAGAAGTCGGTGTCCGGGTCGTGACGGGGTACGGGGTCACCGACCGCCACGGAGCCGATGGTGCGCGCCGAGGCCTCGAAGAGAACAAGCGGTTCCTCGATGTTGGCGGACGCTGCCTCGTCGGTGTACACGCAGCCTTCACGTGCAGTGACGAATCTCTCCAGGGTGCGGCAGCGCTTGCAGACGAGTACAACGTCGGCGTTCACATCCACGTGGCAGAGGGTCCCGGAGACGCCGACGCACCGGAGCGCCTTGCCGGTCTGACGAACGATCGTTGGTTGCTCAGCCACTGTGTCTATCTCCCCACCGACCACGATCTCAAGGGGACGATCCTGCACAACCCGCGTTCGAACCTGAACAACGGCGTCGGCTACGCAGACCCTGCACGGTTCTCCAACCCGGTGGCGCTGGGAACCGACGGAATCGGAGCGAACATGATCGAGTCGTTCCGCCTCGCGTACGTCATGCAGCGCTCCGTTGACGTGACCGTCGGGCCCGATCCGGCGTGGTCGTGGCTCGAGAACGGATGGGACCTCGTCCCCGAAGCCCGCGACGACCGGGTCACCTGGTCGTACGATCCAATGGACCCGTGGCACATCGCATTCACGGCGGGGATCCACCCCGTCGAAGTGGTGGTCGACGGCGAGGTCGTCTACGCCGATGGGGCACCGACCCGGGTCGATGCGCAGGAGATCAGAGCCAAAGCAGGAGAGCAGGCAGCGCGCTTGCACGCCCGCCTATAGACAAGAGGAGATCTCGAATGTCGGACCGCTTTCAGCCCATCACGATGGAGCAACTCACCGACTGGGTTTTCACCGAACTCGAAGAGAAGGACTCGATCTTTGGCATTCCGAGCGGTGCCTTCTTCACGCCGAACGAGAGCGATCGATTCCGCCTCAGCAACTACGGCGTGACCCTCGAGACGCCGTTCGGCGTCGCGGCAGGACCCCATACGCAGATGGCACAGAACATCATCGTCTCGTGGCTCGTGGGTGCGAGGTTCATCGAGTTGAAGACGGTCCAGACCCTCGACGAACTCGACGTGAACAAACCATGCATCGACCTCGAGGATGAGGGCTACAACGTCGAGTGGTCCCAGGAGTTGAAGGTCCACCAGTCCTTCGACGAGTACCTCAGGGCATGGGTGCTGATCCACGCTCTCCACCACAAGCTCGGATTCCCGGGGGACGCGCCAGGGATGATCTTCAACATGAGCGTCGGCTACGACCTCCAGGGGATCCTCCAGCCGAACGTGCAGTGGTACCTCGACGTCATGGACGATGCTTCGGAGTATCTCGGGCCGTACGTCGACATCGTTGCGGAGCGTTACCCCGAGATCCGGGACATCGACATCCCAACTCGAATCTCGGACACGATGACGTTGTCCACCATGCACGGGTGCCCCCCGGAGGAGATCGAGCACATCAGCACCTACCTGCTTGCCGAGCGCGGCCTGCACACCTCGGTGAAGTGCAACCCGACGCTGCTCGGTGCCGACAGCGTGCGCGGGATCATCAACGATGAGCTCGGATTCACAGACATCGTCGTCCCCGACGAGGCCTTCGGTCACGATCTCAAGTACGTGGACGCCATCCCGATGTTCCACAACCTCAAGCGAATCGCAGAGGACAAGGGGCTCACCTTCGGCCTCAAGCTTTCGAACACGCTCGAGGTCGAGAACCACAGACCGACGTTCCCCGACGACGACATGATGTACATGTCGGGTCGGGCTCTCCACGCGGTCACGTCGAATCTGGCGCTCAAGCTGTCTGAGGAGTTCGGTGGCGACATGCTGCTGTCGTTCGCGGGCGGCGCCGACGCGTTCAATGTCTCAGACCTGATCCGCTCAGGCATGACGACGATCACCGTGTGTTCCGACCTGCTGAAGACAGGCGGGTACCTGCGGCTGCCCCAGTACATCGAGGAGCTCAACCTGAGACTCGACAAGGCAGGGGCGAGGAATCTCTCCGAATTCGCGGACGCACCGCTGGAAGACCTCCGTACGTACGCGACAGCGGTGAGTTATCGGAAGGAGTCGTTCCGCACCGACAGATCCAAGACGAGCCGCAAGCTTGGTCTTTTCGACTGCATCGAGGCACCCTGTGTCGATGAGTGCCCTGTCTCCCAGGACGTACCTGCGTATATGCGTGCGGTTCGTGAGGGCCGATTCGACGACGCAGTCGACATCACCCGTGCAGACAACCCCGTTCCGTCCATCCTCGGCCGGGTGTGTGATCATCTCTGCGAAACGACCTGTATCCGCACCCACCTGGACCAGCCGCTCGCGATCCGTGACATGAAGCGATTCATCATGTCGCATGAGACATGGCCACGGGTCCCGGAGCGTTCGGCTCCGATCGGTGCGAAGGTTGCCATCATCGGTGCGGGCCCGGCCGGCATCGCCGCAGCACAGGCGCTCGGCATCGCCGGCATCTCCGTCACGATCTATGAAGCCCACCCATACGCCGGGGGCATGGTCGGGGGTGCGATCCCGGCGTATCGCCTTCCACAGTTCGAGATCGACAAGGACATGGCGATTCTCGACGAGCTCGGTGTCGAGATCCGCTACGGCCAGAAGG
>QIDW01000052.1 GCA_003230435.1 Acidimicrobiia bacterium
CGTAATCGTGGACGGGACGAAGGTGTCCGGGCTCACCATGAGGTCGAACGGCCCAAACCGCCCCTTCCAGGGGAAAGTGGTCATATCCATAAGGACTTTCCAGCGGGGGACCGCAATCTACACGTCCAGGGGGCGCACCCGCCCTTGAGAACCGAGTAGCCGGCTATAGGCAGTAGTCAGTGCACGCCAGGCGGCTGGCGATCTGCGACATCGGGCTCCACGCAAGGGAAGGGAGGACCTTTGCCCCGTGGTCCGTGGCTTAGCTCCTCACATGGGAACCCTGCCCCTCTAGTGCGTATGCTCGTGCTCGCCGGACGCCGTTGTCCAGGCAGCTTCGAGAGTCTCACCCCAAGGGCTCTCGAATTCCTCGACCTCAGCGAAGCCGTCCTCTCCGATTTCCAGGCTCGCCTTGGCGTCCTTTCCGACGACTAGCTGCGTGCCGCAGCAGCAGACATGCTTCTGGTTGTCGGCACCGCGCTCATACACCAACCGGGGCTTGCACCCGCATGAGCAGGAATATCCGGCTTCGACCTCGGTGCTCGATCTCGTCGCTAGCTGCAGTTCCATGAACTGTCCTCGATCCTTCGATCCAATCCCTTTCAACCCGGCGCGTCCCGCTCTTGTCGATGCTTCTCAACGGTCGCCGAGGACGTCGCCATAGCTCGTCGTCCAGGGTACCTGATCATCGCAGCGACGGTTGACCTGAGGCCCGGTGGGTTGTGGGTCACATGGCCTAGGAGCCGTTACGAGAAAAGGAAGGCGGCAGTCCGTTCTCGGGGGAGCCTCTCATCGGCTCGGCTTTGGCCCACGCGTGTGGGCGGGAGCCCTTGGTGTTGGGGGTCCCGCCCGTGTTGTTTTGGCGGTTGGAGACTGGGTTGTTAGCCGACGAGGCCGAGTTGTTTTGCCATTGCGGCTGTGTCCCAGTAGGAGAGGATGGAGCGAATCTTGCCCTCGGAGAAGTCGATCCGGAAGGCGCCTTGGGTGCGGTAGCTCTGCCCGGTTGGCTGCTTCGGTCCCATTGGTCCTTCCATCGTTCCGCCATGGGAGATCTCGGCAAACAGCGTGTCTCCCTCTGAGGTCAGATCGAGGGCGTCCATGCGGAAGTCGGGGAATGCGTTGAAGATCGTTTGCCAGTGGTGCCTGGCCTCGTCCTTGCCCTTCGCCGGGGGCATGTCTGCACCGGCGGCGCTCTGGATGGTGATGTCGTCGGTGAGGAACGTCACCAGCTTGTCGAGGTCGTGCGCTCGGTGCGCTTCGATCCATTGATTGAATGTGTCGGTGTTCTCTCTGTTACCCATGATTTGCTCCCTTCTCGTTTGATTCCAAACCTGTGGGCAGTCCTTACCTTATCGACCGATTACTTATTGGTCAACTACTTAGGAATGTATTAGTCATTCTCCGACGATCTACTAGCCTGGTAGGCATGACTGAGAGTCTTCAACCTGGCATGCTCGACGCCTGGCGCGGATTGCTGTTTGCCCACGCCAAGGTCATACGGGCCCTCGAAGCCGACATGATCGAACAACACAATCTGCCCATCACATGGTTCGACCTGTTGAGCCGAATCAAACAGGCCCCCGATCAGCGACTGCGTATGCACCACCTCGAAGAAGCATCTCTGTTCACACGCAGCGGAATCACCGGACTCGCCGACCGCCTCGAGAAAGCCGGCTTTGTCCGCAGGGAACGATCAGCAGAAGATCGCCGTGGCGTCTACCTGGCGATAACCCAAGCCGGCTCCGACAAGATCGACGAAGTCTGGCCCGACCACGAGCTCAGCATCCAGAAGCACTTCGGACAACACCTCGACCCCAAAGGCGCCAAAGCGCTACAAGCCATTACCGACAAGATCCTCAACCACAACGCCGAGTAACACCAAGGTCGCAAAACCCTATCGCCTACCCGTCCGGGATCGACCACGTGGTCCGGTTCACGTCGCCAATGCCACTCGTCACTTTTCGTACCCCTGCAATTTCAGTGTCAGCCACCCTGTCAGCCGGATGACAAACAGAACGTGAGCAGGCGCGACAGGGAGCGCTCCCTGCCCGTTCCAGAGCTGGTCTCGGGCATGGACGTGACCACCGTTCACCTCATGACACGAGACGGAACCGACCCCCATCCCGTCCTACCAAGCCCACAGCATCTTCCAGGACCGCTACCACATCACCCATGCCACCCTCCAAGTCGAACCCGACACCCGTCAAGGCTGCTCAGAGGTCGCCTGGATCGGGACATGGAAGCCACGGATCACCCGGTACATCCACTGGTAAAGCCGACTCAGAACACTACCTCCGAACGGAAAACGCTACGCCAACGAACCCGTGCCCGGCCAACCCATCGGACAGATCACACAATGACCGGGTCTCCATCAAACCCAGGGCGCTTCACCCGCAAATTGAGAGAGCGAAGCCCGTGTGGTCCGGTTCACGTCGCCGGGGCCACTTTCAACTTTTCGTACCCCTCCAATAACCCTGTCAGATACTCTGTCAGCCGAGTGACAAACAGCCGTAACCAGGTATTACGAGGAATGCGCAATGAAGCTCCTATGTTGTCAAGTTGCCGGCGGGCGCTCAGCGTGTTCGACATGCACGGAGTGTGTCAGGTCCGGTAGATGGCCGATGTTTCGGAACGTACGAAGCACCACTTAGCCCACTTAGCGCGCCGTTCGAGCCCATGAAACGCTCCCCACCCCAAACGAATACAGATACGTGCCGAAGAACGCCGCCGCGATGAATGGCGCTGCCTCCGGAGTCAGCCATGCAGCCGCAAGAACGACATTTACCCCCAAGATTGCAACAACGGACTTCGTTCTGGCGCGAAGCAACGAGAACGGAACAAGCATCGTCAAAGCGTTGACGGCGAATACCGCTACCAGATAGGGCGTGATGTCGAGATCAAATGCATTCTGGAGAACCACGAGCAACAACAAGTGACGCATCAGCTCATTCGTCGGTGTACCCGTTCCATAAACCGACGATGGGTCAAGCCGCTGCACCACGCGTATGAGAATGGCCACCGCTACGACAGCACTGAACACGAGCACGATTCCGCCGTAGTGCGCGCCAACCACCAACGAAACGAGAATGTGTGAGACCGCGTCGGCCACATTGTCCAATCGAGCACCGAAGTCACTAGAAAGCTGAAGCTCTCTCGCAAGGATGCCATCCAGGTCGTCCATGAAGTTGTTGTAGACGATCAGAGCGGGGAGGTATGAAAACCCGTCTTCCAGGAGAAGAAGGGAGAGTGGCAAAACGCCGAGCATGGAAACGATGTTTGGGAGATTGCGATAAACCGCACTCATCCAGCGTTTTGTCACCCCAGGCATTAAGCCCCTTTGGTCAACTCCGGTTCGTAGAAGAGCTCCCGGGCAGCAAGCAGATCTTTCGGCGTATCGATTTCGCTCCAACGACCATCGTCAAACCAGACCGCTCGCATTGGCAGGACGCCCTGAGCAGCCATTTCCCCGAAAACAGACTCGTAGTAATCGTGCACTCTCCCGGCCGCGATTCGCAACTCGAGTCGTCGAGTGACTTCGTGCCATGTCGGCATCGACAAGCTGTAGATGTTGATGGTCTTGTTGGGAAGGCGAGGACCGTCTAGCCCTCCGACCCTGAACGAGGCCACCATTCCGGATGTGTCGACCGACACTGTCGTCCCGTGCATGTGCGAGCGGAACTCGGCTACGGCGATCCGATCACTTATACGCATCGATGCGAGCAGGCGAGAGTCGAACACGAGATCGGACTCGATGAGTAAGAAGGGGTCCCTCATGTAGTTACGCGCCAACCACAACGAGTAGATGTTGTTCGTTGACTCATATCGACGGCTTTCGATGTAGTGAATGTCCAATCCGGCGGAGTGAAGGTCCAGATAATCCTTGATCTGCTGACCGCGGTAGCCCACGATGACAACGAGCCGCTTGAAGCCATTCTCGACCAACGACGCGACGAGGTGCCCAAGAATCGGTGTTCCTGACACATCAGTAAGGCATTTGGGCGAGCCGTTCCCAAGGCGGTTGCCCGCTCCGGCAGCTGGCTCGTATGTGTGTTGAGGCGTGGCGGACGCGTTGGAGGTTCCTTCAACGCTCCCACGGCTCCGAATTTGACACCTCTACGGTGCCCGAAGGGCTTGTTCGAACCCCAGCCGATCCTCTCCGACTCACAACAGGACTCATAACTACAGGAACTCCCAAATAGCATCCGGGAATATCGATGTTCCCGTTCATATCGGGATGCCGAGATGCACAGATCGGCGATGCAAGAGAGCGGAAAGGAGTCCGATCCGCAGACACCCTGCACACACGCGAAGCCGGCC
>QIDW01000167.1 GCA_003230435.1 Acidimicrobiia bacterium
ACGGCGTCGAGTACGACCACAGGAATACGGTCTCTCTTTGTCTTCTCCTCGTATTGAGCGAAAGTCGGATACCGCGTCTTTTGGGTGCTCCAGAAAAGGTCGTGTTCCGCACCCTCGGCGACTCTGGCTTTGACTTCTACAACCTCGGTGCCCACCTCAACCTTGGTCACCGGATTGGCTTTGAGGTTGTGGAACCAATCCGGGTTGGTATCAGCGCCGCCCTTCGAAGCAAAAATGGCGTATCCACCGTCAACCGACAGATACATCAGCGGGCTGACACGGTCGGTGCGACTCTTCGCACCTTTATGGTGGAGGAGGAGAAGAGGTGCGCCCTCGAACATCCCTCCAACTTTGCCTTCGTTCTCCCTGAACTCAGAGATGATGTCCTTGTTCCAATCACTCACTGCTGACTCCTGATAGATCGATCTCGCTCTACAACTCGTCTCGACCGCTTTCTCTTCCCAGAATCGATCGCTACTACGTCGTACGGCCTTTGTCCGTGCCGCCGCCTCGATCAAAGATGACATCGGGCTTCTGAACGGTTGAGTCGCCCAATAGGGGGGACATGCTGCTCGAGTCCGGTTCGCCCCGAATTCATCTGAGCAACACCCTCTATGCCGACCGTCGGGTGTACCTGCGACTCCGTTGGCTCATAGCCGCACTATGCGCTTCTGACGGCTGCTTCCTCGAACGCGTATCGAGCGGCCGGCGGGTTGTGGAGAGGACCGGGGTGGCCAGAACATCTGGAAGGAATCGACACCTCGTCGGGGTATCGAGACCTGACACGGAACACGGGCCTTCGAAGGTGAGCAACTTGTAAGCTCCTGCCGTGCTTCTAGAGAGGGAGACGGAGCTAGGTCTGCTGAGCGACCTTCTCGCAGGCGTCGGCTCATCGGGCGGCAAGGTTGTCCTGATCCGGGGTGAGGCCGGTATCGGCAAGAGCTCTCTGGTCGGGGCCTTCTTGGATTCGTGCGCCGACACTGCTCACACTCATGTCGGGGTCTGCGACAATCTGCAGACACCTCAGCCCCTGGGCCCCCTGTGGGACATCGCTCGATCCGAGCCGGCGTTGAGGCATGCTCTGCAGGAACGCGACCGGCAGGCGGTGTTGGAGGCGTTCTTCGACCTGTCATTGGTCTCGCTTCGTCCCAGCATCGTGGTGATAGAAGACACCCAGTGGTCTGACGAGGCAACGCTGGATGCCATCAAATACGTGGGGCGTCGGATGGCCAGGGCCAACGGGCTGCTTCTGCTCACTTATCGTATTGGAGAGGTCGACATCGATCACCCCCTGAGGAGCGTCATTGGCGATCTACCTCCTCAGATCGTCACGCGTATCGAGCTTGAGGGTCTTTCGCGATCTGGTGTGGCCGAGATTGTTGGCGAATCGGGTCTCGATCCCGGCCGGATATTCGAGGCCACCCACGGCAACCCTTTCCTCGTTAGCGAGATGGTGCTGGCGGGTGGCGACAACGTTCCTTCTTCGGTGGGGGACTCGGTTATGGCCAGAGTTGGCAAACTGTCCGCCCCGGCGCGCGACATGTTGAGAGTGCTGTCCGTGATCCCGCAGCGAGTCCCGCGACTGGACCTGGCATTGCTCACGGGTGGATCGCTGGGCGATGTCGCAGAATGCGAACGACTCGACCTGCTCGTTGTCGCGCCTGACTCCATCGGCTTCCGTCACGAACTCATCCGTCGCGCTGTCGAAGCCTCTTTGACCATCAGCGAGAGCATTTCTGTCCACGCGAGGCTGTTGTCAGTGCTGCCTTCGGATACCGACCCGGCTCGTGTAGTTCATCACGCCCGTGGCGCCAACGATGTCGCTCGGCTGATCGAGTTCGCTCCAAAAGCTGCAGGTGCCGCTGAGGAAGTCGGCGCACATCGCGAGGCTTCAGCCCATTACAGGGCTCTCGAGCCATATCTCGAACAAATAACCGCGGCCGACAGGGCAAACCTGCTCATGGAGTGGGCTCGGGTCGAGTACTACCTGGCCAATACCAGGGCAATAGACATACTCGACAGTGCGATTGAGCTGTACCGGGAACACGGTTCCGGGCGGGACCTGGCTGCTGCTTTGGGCCTTGCAGTGGCGGTAAACGAGACACACGCTCGAACCAAGGTCGCGGAATCACACGCCCTAGAGGCGATTCGTGTCCTGGAGCCTGAAGGCCCAAGCTCAGATCTTGCGTCGGCTCTGTCTCGGTACGCCGACCTTCTCCTCCATCAAGGTGAAGGAGTCCGCGCAGACCCGGTAGTCGAACGGGCGATCGAGATGGGGCAGGAGACGGGCAGCGAGGTGGCGCAGATCAGAGCCCTCATCGTCAAGGGGATGCTTGCCTACGTCCGTGGAATGTCAAACGGGCGTGGTCTCATCGAGCAAGCGCGTAGCCGGGCCGAGAAGGGGAATCATCGCTATGAGGAGGTCAGCGCCCTGCGTAGCCTCGCCTACTCGGCCCAAGAGCACAACGATATGGACCTGGCCCAGGATTTGGCCCAGCGTGCTCGCGCCACGGCCATTCGATATGAGCTCCCCTTTCTCGAAAGCGAGGCGAATGGCGTTTACGCGGACTCGTTGATGAGGACAGGGAACTGGGAAGCTGCCGAGGATCTCGCCACGGAGAGCGTCGGATCCCACGCCAACGCCGATGTCCATCTCATGCGGGTCCTCGGCCTACTGCGGCTCCGACGAGGACGCTCCGGCGGGCGGCAGAACCTGGACGGGGCTAGGAAACTGGCCGAGGAAAGCGGCGAGATCGACTATCTCCTCCATGTCGCTGCGGCCATAGCGGAGGAAATGTGGCTAGA